>JALGSS010000633.1 GCA_029821745.1 Candidatus Zipacnadia bacterium | reverse complement strand
AGGCTCCAGATGTAGTCCATGGGCCGCATGACGCGCTTGACCGGGGCGGCTTTCTTCGTCGTCTTCTTCTTCGCAGGCATGAGGGTATCTCCTACTATGAGGTCGTTGCTGTTGCCGTTCCGTAGGGCCGACGTTCTGGTTGTGTTCAGCAGAGGCCATATAGCCGTGGGGTGCCGATGTCGTGCAATCGGCGGGGCCCCACGGGATCAAGATGGAGGACCATCCTGCGGGGCCCCGGTCGCTGAACGACGCGACCACCCCGCAGCTACCGAAGTGAGGTTCCCAACAGAGCCGGACTGCCCGGCCTACAAATGCTCCCGAATCACGTGCACCCCGTAGGGCTCAAAATGCAGCTTCAGTGGCTCGGCGTCCGGGTCCGTCATCTTCACCTCGGCGGCGAACTCCTCCGCCGTCTGGTTGACCGCGAAGATCACCGTCTCCTTCCCGCAATCCCGCAACGACGCCCTGACCCGCTCGTCGCTCGTCTCCAGGGGAACATGCTTCGCGTGCAGGGCGTCGTGCAGGCCCGGAAGCTCCTTCGCGATGCGCTTCATCTCCTGCCACTGGGGCTCCTCGAAGGTCCCGTCTGGATTGTGGATGCCATCCAGCCCGTCGATCTCCTCGAACAGGAAGTAGAAGACGCCGCGCGCGCCCTCAGTGATCGCCAGGTAGGTCTCGGCGCGGATCTGCTCAGGCGTGGGCATCGTCAAGGCCTCGCCGCCATAGGGGTGCGCTTGCAGCACAACGAACACGGGCTTCTCGCCGCGATCGGTGCGGCGGGAGATGTCCCGCGCGTAGTTCATGTCCCGCACGATCCGGTTCAGGGAAGCCTTGGGGCCGGCGATGCAGTACGGGTCCAGCATGATGATGTCGACTTCCGGGATGCAGCTCGGGAACTCCAGGGGATCGTTGTCAATGAAGAACTTGGGCCGCATGGGATCGCGGTCCTCAATGATCTTGTTCATCTCGCGAAGCTGGGCGATGGTGTGGCCGGAGTTGCTCGGCTCATCCATCACGTAGTATCCCATGAGCGCCGGGTGCTCGCGGAAGCGGGACGTGTTCCACCGCAGCTTGTCCAGGTCCCAGGAGCAGGAGCCAAACACCCTTAGCCCATTCTCCCAGGCGGTGTCGAGGTACTCCTGCCCACCTCCGCCGCAGGTGGCATTGAAGCCGTTCGCAGCGAGGATCGGCAGGCTGTCCTTATGCACGGCGAAGAAGCCGAGGGGGAAGAAGTGCTTCCGGTCGATGGAGAGGCCCGATACGTCAAACGCGACGGCAGGCGGGCGCTCAGGTCGGATGGGCCCGATCGCAAGTCTCTTCGTTATGTCCACGAGTTGCGGAGCCCAGTCCAATGGGGGGCGACTGGACGGGAGAAGGCGATCAGGGAGCACATACAGGCTCTTAATGTAAGCACTGAAGTGGGTCTTGCCTTGCGCTCGAACGATGTACTGGCCCGGCTCGAGATCGGCGATGGACAACTCGATGCGAGCGCAGCCATCGGTGGCGAAGCCCCCCCATTCCCCTTGGCGAAGCGCCTGTCCCACCGGCTCCCAGACGCCCTCTGACTGTCGCGCCTCGTACAGGCTGACAGTGCCTTCCACTCTCCCGTAGACGTCGCAGAGCTCGCTCCACAAATAGCAGATCAGTTCGCTTTCGGCGAAATGCCAGTCCTGGCTCCAGTCGGCGAACTGAACGATTGGTTCCCTGTGCCACGTGCCCGCGACGCGTAGCGCCGGGACCCGATCGTTCTGGCCGTAGAGATACAGGCTGTAACGGTGTCTCCCGGGCACGAGACCGGACCTGCAGCGCAGGAGACTGTCGGTGGTCTCGGCGATGGCCACACCATGAGGGCCGGCATCCACGAACGTGCAGCGACTCGTGGTCTCCTGCACAAGTGCCCCGCTGACTTCCCCGCCACCACAGTGGAAGTTGGAGATGCTTGCCTTACCTGCCAGCCGGCGACTAGCGAGGTGCACGTGCTGGAGCGCCTCCCCGCCGCACCGCATTCCCTTGAAGAGGCATGTTGCTACGACCATGCCGTTCCCCACGTGGTGCACGAGGCCCTTGGCTCCAGCCCTAGATTTCGCCAGCTCACTCCACCCACGGGATTCCGGTAGCAGCCACCGCCAGACAACCGGGCGGAAACCGGGCTTCTGATGGCGGCAGTAGACGAAGGGCCGATCTTCCCCAGTCTTGTGGATACCCGCGCCGCCGATGAGATGCTCACCGTTCGCCCCCCGAAGCCTCCAACTGCCGGACCTTCCTGTGCCTCCCGTCTCCACCTTCAGCCCGCCAAGCCCCACCTCATCCAACCACCCAATGTGCTCCGGGTAGTTGGCGTCGGTGTAGATCAGCAGGCCGCCCGCTTCCAGCCACGGCCTCAGCCGATCCGCGCCGGAAACCATGAAGCTGTCGTCCAGCGCCGTGGTCAGGGCGGCCATCAGGAGGATGTCGTAATCCCCCAGGCGATCCCACAGGTTTTCCGCCTGCGTGACCTCAAACTTGTCGAAGAGCCACCCGAGCTCGTTCAGGTCCGCGTCCCATTCATCCCTCGGCGTGTACCCCGCGTACTCATAGTCCATGTACAGCAGCGCGACTCTTGGCAGCCAATCCGGATACCACGCCTCGTGGTCGAAACGCCCTGAGTCAGGCAAGACATCCGGCGGCGTGTACTCGAGGTCCGAGGTGATGAGCAGGCAGTCGAAGAACACTTCGGCGGGCCACGCTTCAATGCCGGTGAGCTGGACCACGGCGTGGTCGCCCTCGAACTCGCCGAGGTCATGCCAGACCCACGCGCCACCACCCTTGCCGCCGAGGATGGGCGAGGCGATGGAGTCCTGCCCGACAGGAGTGTCGGGACCACCGGTCGACACGGTCACATGCCCGCGACGGGACCCCACCTGGGCCTCACAGTAGCGCACCCAGGCCCGGAACTTGCCCTCCTCGGGCAGCGGCTGGTAATCGCCGCAGAACGCGGAGTTCACATTGCCCGCGACGAAGGATCCCCCCGAGCACTCGGGATTCTTCACCTGGGTCCACGCGCCGAAAGACTCGGCCTCGATCCAGGCATAGTAAGGGTCAGCGGCAACGCAAGCGGCAAGGACGATGATGAGAAGGCAGACGATGGAGCGCGACATGGTGTACCCCCCTCTGAGTGGATTGAAGAGACAATTCGCCGGGGGAGCGGAGAAGGCCTGCGTGGATGCGCTCGTGGTCAAGCGGAATTGCCGGTCGTTCGTAGGCCCGACAGGAGTGTCGGGCAGTCGTAAGGCCGTTCGCATTTGGCCCTACGAACAGCGGAAGGAATGTGCGCCGCAGACACGGAATGATTCCTCGGTAATTGGAAGCCAGCGT
>JALGSS010000632.1 GCA_029821745.1 Candidatus Zipacnadia bacterium | reverse complement strand
CCGAAGTACCCGGCGATGCCGCCGAGGGTAACCCCGATAAAGATCGCGACTGCTGTCGCGATGATCCCGACGATCAGCGCGATACGCGTGCCGTGAGCGACCCGGCTGAAGATGTCCCGCCCGTACAGGTCCGTCCCCAGAAAGTGCTTCAGTGACGGCGGCTTCTTGGTCTCCTCAAGGTTCTGCTCGATGGGGTCGTAGCGCTGGATCATGGGCGTCACAAGGGCCACGGATACAAGCACGACGACGTAGCACAAACTGAGCATCGCAAGCTTGTTGCGCTTCAGTCTGGTCCAAACATCGCGCCAGTAGCCTCGGGCGCGGGGACGTTTCGGTTGTGCGACAACGGTGGACTCGGCCACAGCGAACCTCGGCTATTTCAGGGTGATGCGCGGGTCCATGTATGCCGTGAGCAAATCGCCCACGATATCGGCGACGACGAACAGCAAGGCCCCAAACATAACGGTGCCCATGATTGTTGGGAAATCCCGGTTATTGATGGCGTCCACGGCCAGCAGCCCGACTCCCGGCCACGCGAACACAGTCTCCACGAAGAACGCCCCCGTGAGGGCCCCCGCAACGCTAACGGACAGGTTCGTGACCAGCGGGATCATCGCGTTCTTGAGCGCGTGGCGAACGATGACAACGAGTTCCGGCAGTCCCTTCGCCTTCGCGGTGCGGATGTAGTCCTCCGTCAGGACCTCCAGTACCGAGGTCCGGGTCAGCCGGGTCAGCCCCGCGAAGGAGCCCAGGGTCATGACGAACACCGGGAGCGCGAGGTGCCCCCAGCCCCAGGGGCCGTTGATGTAGCCTGCAATAGGCAAGATCCGCAGGCGCTGACCAAAGAACCACTGGAGCAGAATCGCGAGCAAAAAGAACGGAATCGACACCAGGCAGAACGTCACGAAGCGAATCGTGTTATCCGCGGCCTTGTTGGCACGCATCGCCGACCACAGCCCGGCCCCAATTCCCAGAAACATGCCGATCGTGAGAGCCGGGAGGCCAAGAACGGCGGTGGCCGGGAGGCGCTGGAGGATCGAGTCGGTGACGTCCCGCTTGTTGGTGAAGGACTGCCCGAAGTCGAGTACGGCGACCTTCTTGAGGAACTGCCAGTACTGCACGTGCTTGGGCTGATCCAGGCCCCACTGCTTGGCCATCGCGGCTTCCATCGCAGCATCGCGGTGTTGGCCCATCAGCAGGCGCGCGGGATCGCCCGGCACGATGAAGAACAGGATGAAGGTGACGGTGTAGACGCCCCACAGGATCGGGATCGTCAACAGGACGCGGCGGATGGTGTAGTTGAGGTACGAACTCATTGGTTCACCGCCGCGAAGCGGGCCGGCAGCCCGGCGGTACCCAGGTCACGCCCTGCCCGCGACCCCGTTCCCTGGATCGATCGCTTCAGTTCGGTGTCGATGATCAGGTTCTTGTGATAGCCGACCCCGAGAGCGTTCACCGGATAGTTGCTGATCCACGGCTGCCGCAGCGAGAGGGTCTCCCCGTAGGTCGTGAACAGCCAGGGGCAATCGTCGATGATCAGCGCGGCGGCCCGGCGATAGAGCACCGCCCGCTTGCTCTCGACGGGCTCCAGCATCGCCTGATCGTACAGCTTGTCGAACTGGGGGTTCGAGTAGAGAGTGCTGTTTGGTCCCGGATTGTGGTTGCGCGTCAGGAACAGGGCCAGGAAATTCTCGGCGTCCGGGTAGTCGGCGATCCATCCGAGCCGGAAGAACTGGGCCTCGCCCCGGTCGATGGACTCCAGATGCAGAGGCCACGGCTGCTGCTTGAGACGAACCCGGACGTTGATGAGCCGCAATTGCTCCATCACGGCGACACTCGTGCGGTCCGGGGAGTCCCCCGCGCCGGAGACATACAGCACGATCTCCCCGAGACCCTTCCCGCCTGGATACCCGGCCTCGGCGAGCAGCTTCTTGGCCTTCTCACGGTCAAACTCGTACTCATCGTTCTCCGGGTCATACCCGGGCAGCCCGGGTGGAATCGGCCCGTAGGCCGGGAAACCCAGCCCCCTGTAGATCTGCTCAATGATGGCCTCGCGGTCGATGGCGTAGTTGAACGCCTGCCGGAGCTTCTTGTTGCTGCCGAAAGGCTCCATCGTCATGTTGAAGCCGTAGTAGAAGGTGGTCAGGGTTGGGGCGGTCTCCAGCTTGTAGCGGCTCGCGTACGGCTCATTGAGGACCTTGTCGTCCTTCATGACGCGGTCCCAATCCTGGTCGGGGACCCCCGCGACGTCCGAATTGCCCTCTTCGAACTCCATGAAGGCTGTGTGCGGGTCGCGCCGGCTGACGATGTACACGGCATCCACATGGGGCAGCGTGCGGCCCTGCTCGTCCTTGCCCCAGTAGTGAGGGTTGGCCCTGAGCGAGAGCTCAACATCCGGCTCCCACCGCTCCAAGGCGAAGGGCCCTGTCCCCACGGGGTGCTTGAAGAAAGTGTCCTCCCCCGGCTGATTGTGCGCGGGGCCGTACGTCTCGACCGCCTCCGGCGCGGCAACCTGGAAGTAGGACATTGCCAGCAGCTTCAGGAAGGGCGCGAACGGCTGCACGAGCTCGATCTGGAAGGTGTAGTCATCCAGGACCCGGAAGCCGGTGACGCCCTCGCCGGAGTCCTCGATCTCCCAGAACTTGGGGTTCTCCTTGAGGAACTCCTGCCGGGCCTGGTTGTACTCAGTCGCGCCGGAGACACGGCCGTCCACGAGCCAGAACCCGGTCCCAAGAGCCACCGGATCGCACACGCGGGTGAAGCTGTACTCCACGTCGTGGGCGGTCAGTTCACGGCCCCTGCCTCCGGGGAAACAGGGGTCGTCGTGGAAGCGGATGCCTCGCCGAATCTTGAAGGTGTATAGCGTGCCGTCCGGCGAGATATCCCAGCTCTCCGCCAGACAGGGCTCCACCGCGAGGGTCTCCTGGTTGTAGATCACCAGACCCTCGTATATCTGGTTGCAGATGCCGCTGGATGCCGTGTCGCCGACGGCCACCGGGTCCAGCGTCCTCACCTGAAGCGCACTCCCGGCGAACCGCAGCGTGTTCTCCGTGGCAACAGGGCCTTTGGAGTGACGCGCGAGCACTCCCACCACCCAGAACATGGCGGCGTGGATCAGCACCACGATGATGAAGAAGCGGATGACTCCGGCGTACAGACGCACCGACTGCCTCCGGTACTCGGCACTACAACGGTATGATCTTGCGGACACCTATTCTCCGGGGAACGCGCATTCTCCTTGGCGGGTTCCCCAACTCGGGCGACTCAGTCGCTCCCCAACTCGGGCGACTCAGTCGCTCCCCGTGATCCCGGACTGGGGCATGACGCTCGTGGTCAGGGGCCTGTCGACGACCTCCTGGCCGCCGGCGGCGATGCGGATGTGCCCGCTAATCGGGCCCGTCGTGGCGAAGCCTACCGTTACTCGGCCCTCTCCGGCGTCAAAGGTGGCCGGGCACATCTCTTCGAGTGTCTGGGCGCCCACCTGGATCAGGTGCAGGAACACGTCCTCAGTTCGTGGCTCGCCGGGTCTGACCTCCATGCGCCAGCGGCCCATCAACTCCGGGACCTCGTCGTACTTGATCGGCTTAGTGTTGTCGCCGCGCTTGCGGATAGCCTCAGACGGCCCCTGGTCGATGGCGTAGTTCACTCCGTCTGCCAGGAACTCCTTGCCGGGGCCGCCGACCTTCTCCAGGACGGCATCCTCGGGCAGCAGCGTGCGGCAAAACAGCCGTCCCTTGCCTTGATCGGAGTGCCACGTGCTGCCGTCCACCACGGGCTCATTGGCGTGGTGCAGGAGCCACGTTTTCGCGTACTCGGGCTTCGTCGACACCGCGCGGTCGAAGACAACGAAGTGATCCGGCGGGACGAACACGAGTTGGCGGACCATCTGGGAGCACTTCTCGGGCCGGTACACCAGCGTTGCGTCTCCGGCCACGTAGCTGTATTCGGGCCCGGTCTCGAAGGCGATCACCTGCGACCCGGTGCTCTTGTACTGGCCGCCAGACCTTCCCGTTCCAGTAGTTCACGGGCTGCTCGTCGGGCATCTTGATGAGCACGCAGTTGTGCGCCACCGTCTGGGCGTAGTAGTTCTGCAGATTGTCTGTGTTCCCGCGGCGCGTGCCGGTATCCAGGGCCAGGAACCCCTGCTTGTAGACCGTGAAATGGGTCGCGTCATAGTGGCGATGGTTGCCGCTGATCCCCCCGCAAGCGAACAGCGCGTAGGTGGCATCCGGTTCCGACCCGGAGCGCATGAACACCTGTCCCATCGCCTCGAAATAGCGTGCAGCAGGCAGCTCCTGCATGTCCATCGGCGGGGGCGCCTTGCCCAGATTCGTCAGCAGAAACGGGTTGATTCCATACAAGCTCGCGTGGAACTTGCCCCCGGCTTTCTCCCTCACATACGCCGCCAGAGACGCGAGATCGGGGCGGGCGTCGGCATACAAGTGCATGATGTGGGACATGTGGGCGTACAGGTTCCCGCTGGGGAATCTGTTGTTGTAGTGGTGCACGTCCCCGTAACCGAACTCGAGGTTCCCAGGCAGCCAGTTCCAGAGCATGTAATTGCACTGCAGACCGATGTGGGGCCACTCGGGTGCGAGCTTCTCGCCTGTGGCTGCTTCCCACGCCAGCAGGTAACTCCACTCGGCCCATGGGTAGTCCGCGAAGGCGTAGGTGACCGTCGCGGAGGCCCCGCCGCCATCATCGCCGCAGGCCCGCGAGCGGTAGTCGAGCAGCTTCTGGTACGTGTCGTATCCCCGCTTGAGGAACTCAAGGGCCTTGGCGTCGTCGATCCCCTCGTTGAGGAACACAATCCCGGCGAACAGAGCCAGATTGCTCGCCCCGTAGTACCCGCTCTCCCACGTGGACGCGTTCCGGCGGATGATGTTCGGCTTGTGGAAGACCTCATACACGTGGTCCAGCATGCTCCGGCCCATTGTCTCGCGTTCCGCCGGGGTCAGGTCGCCCCAGACCCAGTCGAAGGCCGCCAGCCACCCGAGGCGACTGCGCCCGTACCAGTTCACGGCTTTGCTCGCCGCATAGTAGGCGTGGTAGCAGTCGAGACTCGCCTGGAGCATCTCCTTGATCTTCTGCAAGCGCTCGGGCGTAGGCTCGATGCGATACACGAAAGCCGAACTCATAAGCACATGGCCCCAGTCGCGGATCGGCACTGTGGTGCCGGCAACGGGGCCCGGGTACACGACCTTGATCCAGCTATACTCGCTGGGGGTGCTCTCCGCGTGCTTCCTGACCTCCGCGAAGTGGTCGCTCTCAGACGTCAGTGCGTCCTCGGGAGCCGCGAAGCCGATCTGCGCGCAGACGAAAAGCAGCACGAGACTAAGGCGCCAGTCCATGCTTGGTCCCCTCCAGTGCTGCAATGGGGTCATACGAGATCAGGGTCATTTCCGCGCTTCCCGAGGGATGTCCTCCACGCTGCCCCCACAGACGGCGCCTGGCACAAACGCGTCCGAAAAGCGGAGCAAGTACGAGAAAAGACGGAACCACGCAAGGGCTCTGGGCGTACTTCCTGAGTAGAGGTAGGGTGGTGCAGTCTGCGACGAGCATGCAATGATGAACCATTGCAGCAGGACCGAAGCGATGCGACCCCGAAACAGTGCATGGCACGCGGAGTTCGAGGGCCGGGCTCGAGCCGTGCCTCATCTTGCCGGTTGAGTTCTTGGATAAAGGGATGATGACCGTGACGAAGCGTGCTGCCCAGGCTCTGCTGATTGCAGTTCTCGGATTGTGCGTCTGGACGGGGGCGACATACGCTCAGGATGCACCAGCGGCAGTGGATGCACCAGTGGCAGTGGATGCACCAGCGGCCCTGGAGGCACCGGCGGCACCAGCGGCGCCGGCGAAGATCGACAGGACGGACCCCGTCGCCGTCGTGAAGGCGTACACGAAGGCGTGCGAGGAGTTCGATGCCGCCACATTCATAGACCTCGTGACCGGCGACGAGGCCCTGGTGGCGGCCCTACGCCGACAAACGGAGCAGATGGCCCGCGGCGTCGCAGAGATGCGAGGGCAGCGTGGCTTCCTGGACGTGTTCGCGGAGTACTCGTTCCTGCCCATGGGCGGCAAGGCGCCGTCGGTGGTCGAGAAGCAAGGCGGCGATGAAGGCGAAATGGTGGTCACCGCCACCGAAGCCGAGCCCCGCAAGAAGACCTTCGTGCTCAAGAAGATGCCGGACGGGACCTGGAAGGTCGACCTCGAGCAGAGCATCCTGCGGACGACCGGCGCCGAGAAGTCGATACTGGTCTCCTCGATCAGGCAGGACCCGCGAGCAGGGCGCGGCGACGACCGAAACGAGCCGTGGCGGCGCAGGCA
>JALGSS010000037.1 GCA_029821745.1 Candidatus Zipacnadia bacterium | reverse complement strand
TTCTCGTGTTCTGGCACATCGGCTCCGAGGCCAGGAACAAAGGGTGAGAGACGATGCAGCGGCATGGCCAGGCGCGGAAGATGAAAGCAGTGGCAGTGATGATCTTCACGTTAGGGCTCGCGGCAGTCGATGCCCAGGCGGCGACGATCAACGTCCCCGCAGACTATGCCACGATCCAGCAGGCCATTGACGCTGCTGCCGCGTCCGGCGACACCATCCAGGTCGAGGCGGGCACCTACTACGAGAACCTCGTCTGGGACACGAAGAGCCTGCGGCTTCTCGGCGCGGGGGCAGGCGTGTGTATCGTCAATGGTGGAGGCGCCGGCAGGTGCCTCACCATGACCGACGTCCCGTCCAGCGCTTCGGTGCAGGGCTTCACCTTCACCAACGGTGACGCCGCCGACGACGACGGCGGCGGGCTCTACTGCAATAATTCCTCGCCAAGCATCACCGGTAACACCATCAGCGGGAACTCGTCCAATTACAACGGCGGCGGCATCAAATTATACCAATCCTCGCCCAGCATCTCTGGCAACACCATCAGCGGGAACACGGCCTGTTACGGCGGTGGGCTCCACTGCCACAATTCCTCGCCCAGCATCACTGGCAACACCATCAGCGGGAACACGGCCGCATACGGCGAGGGCGGCGGCGTCTGCTGCGCCAACTCCGCGGCGAACATCACGAGCAACACCATCAGCGGGAACACGGCCGATTACAACGGCGGCGGCGTCGCCTGCTCCGGTTCCCCGCCGAGCATCAGTGACAACACCATCTGCGGCAACACGGCCCCATACGACGGCGCCGGGGTCTACGTCCTGAGCCTCGACGCAACGGTGACCGGCAACACCATCGCCAACAACACCGGACATGGCCTCTATGCCGGGGACTCTGGGATCGTCATTGTCACGAACTGCGTCCTGTGGGGGAACAGCAAGGACGACTTGGCCGCGGCCGCCCCACTGGCGGCGGCGACGGCCATTTACTCGTGCATCGGCACCGGCAACACCGCCAGCACGGGTAACATCAGCGTGGACCCGCTCTTCGCCGACGCGGCGGACGGGGACTTCCACCTCAAGTCCCAGCGCGGGCGCTTGCAGGGCTCGCGGTGGGTACGCGACGCTCAGACCAGCCCCTGCATCAACGCGGGCGATCCGGCCGGTGACTTCAGCGCTGAGCCCATGCCCAACGGCGGGCGCGTCAACATGGGTGCCTTCGGCAGCACCAATCAGGCGTCCATGAGCGGCAACACCGCGCCCGCAGTCACTTCAGTATCCATCTCACCCAACCCGGCGTACACCAACAACGACTTGACCGCGGTGCCATCAGGATGGAACGACCCCGACGGTGATCCGGCGGGTTACGACTACCAGTGGGCCTGGTGGGATGGCGGTAGCTGGCAGAACTTTGTGGGCGCGACCACCGACACGCTCGCCAGCGGCCACTTCGTCAAGGGCGACCAGCTTCGGGTGACCTGCTGGCCCAACGACGGCGGTGCGCAAGGCACGCCGGTCACCGCTGAGGCCACGATCCAGAACTCGCAGCCACCTCAGCCGACCGTGGCCATCTCTCCCGCGAGCCCGACGACCAACGATTCGCTCACCGCGGGGGTACATAGCGGCCCGGACGCCGACGGCGACACGGTGACTTTCAGCTATCAGTGGTACAAGGACGGACTGCTGCAGCCGGACCGCAAGTGGGCGACGGTCGCGGCGAAGTGGACGTCCCCCAGCGAGGAATGGCTGTGCGCTGTCACGCCCAACGACGGTACTGACGATGGCACGCCCGGCGAGGACGCAGTCACCCACTGACAGCGACAGCCTGCGGGCGCAGGTCACAGACTGCACCGACGCCAACGGCGACTCGATCCGCTACACCTACGAGTGGTACAAGGACGGGACGCTGCAGCCGGGCCGCGTCTACGCCACGGTCGCAGCGAAGTGGACCGCGCCCGGTCAGGTCTGGCACTGCGTGGTGACGCCGTCCGACGGCGCGGCCAGCGGCACGCCCGGTGAGGACACGGTGACCATCAACACGCCGCCGCCCGCGCCGACCATCGCGATCACGCCCGCCGCGCCAAGCTGCAGCGATGGGCT
Source organism: Candidatus Zipacnadia bacterium (assembly GCA_029821745.1). Classification (GTDB taxonomy): domain Bacteria; phylum Armatimonadota; class Zipacnadia; order Zipacnadales; family JABUFB01; genus JALGSS01. The sequence continues at coordinate 23,920 of JALGSS010000037.1, read as the reverse complement.
CACGTGCAACGTGACCAACAAGGATGTCGACGGCGACACGATCACCTACACCTACCAGTGGCACTGTGACGGCGAGATGCAGGACGGTGTCTGCTGGCCGCGCGTGGGCTGCTGGCGGACCGAGGCGGGCCAGCGGTGGACGTGTGTGGTGACCTCGAACGACGGCGTCGAGGACGGGCCGACCGCAACTGCAAGTGTCGCCATCGGCCTCGCGGTCACGCAGCCGACGGTCACCATCAGCCCTGCCAACCCGAGCGATCACACCACCTTCGCCGCGACGGCTTCGGGCAGCGTCTGCGCTAACGGCCGCGAGCCGATCTACTCGTACCAATGGTACAAGAACGGGACGCTGCAGGTCGGCGTAACCTGGCGGACGATCGCGGCCTGGCGCACGCGCGCTGGGGATGTCTGGCGCTGCGTAGTGACCCCGAGCGATGGCGTCAGCAACGGGCCAGCCGGCGAAGGGACCGTCACGGTGCAGCCGAACACGCCGCCGACCGAACCGGTGGTGGTCATCACGCCCGCTAATCCGACGAGCGCCGACAGCTTCCGCGCCAGCGTTTTGAGTTGCATCGACGCGGACGGCGACCGGGTCAGCTACTCGTACCAGTGGTTCAAGAACGGCGTGCTGCAGGTAGGTTTGACCTGGCAAACCATCGGCGCGAGCCGGACGCGCGACGGCCAGACCTGGCGCTGCGTGGTCACTCCGAATGACGGTTTCGCGGACGGCCCGACGGGCGACGCGTCGGTGAGACTTTCACGCTGTCGGCGGACGCGTCGGTTACGTGCGAGGTGCTGAACATCGCGGGCCGCGCGGTGCGGACGATCGTCGAGGATCGCCAGACTGAGAGCGGGTTGACGACGCTCTCGTGGGACGGCCGAAATTCGGCTGGACTGGCGTCGTCGGCGGGGACGTACCTGGTCCGGATCACGGCGAGTGGCGCGTCCGGCGTCCGCTGCCAGGCGGTGGGAACGGTGCAACTGACGCGATAAGTGCAGAGCGATGTTGTTTTGGTCGGAGAGAAAGGAAATCGGGACAATACCACAATGTGGGACGCGCGGTCTGGTTGGGCTCAAGCGGATCCACCCAGATGACCGCCATCTCCCTCTAACGAGACTGTCCGCAGACGATCCCATATGTGACCCGGCCAAAGCCGGACTGTCCGACGGCTCAGGCGGCATCGGCCCTTGGATGAGACGGAGGACGTGGGGAAGCCCTTCAGAAGTTGAACGAGTTCGAGCCAAGTCCGGCTGTGGCGGCCAGCGCTACGAACATCAGCCCGACTATCACGCCGAGGACGAAACCAAGGAACATGGCAACCCAGCCCCAGATGGCCCAGGCCCGTTGGGTGTCCTTGAACTGCTGCACACTGGCGAACCTGCGACTCTTCCATGCCCACTCGCTGCCCTTTGCCCCGAGAACGATCTGCCAGATGATGCCGAGAATGATGACCACGAAGCTGTTCCACACGCCGTGGGAGATGCCCCATATCCAGGTCAGGAAGAAGGCGCCCCAGTTCCAGCCCAGCACCTCGGGCGGCGCGGGCCCGCCGGTACCTGAGTTGTTGTCGTGGCGTGGCTCCTCGTAGCCGCGGGCGGGCGGGGCCACGGGCGACGGCGCTACTGTCGTCGGCGACCCGCCGCACGCCGCGCAGAAGCGGTCGCGCGGCAGCAGGCCCGCTCCGCAGTGCGGACAGGGCAAGCCCATCTGAGGCGACGGCGCGGCTGTTGAGGCGGCCGGCTGAGCGCGCGCCTGCGGGCCAGATAGCGGGGTCTGGCAGCGCAGGCAGTTGGCCACCTCGCCGGTGTTGAGCGATCCACAGTTCGGGCACGTGCTCGCTTTGAGTATTGGCTGCGACCCCCTCAACAGATGGGTGCCATGCGCAGGCTCATCATGTCGGTCGCCCCGGCGGCATGCGCGCAATTCACCTGTCACACGCCGACCAAGTCATCCAGGCTATTCCCCCGCTGCTGCGGTGCGCCTGGCCGCCCGGATCCGCCCCTCTCCGCCGGCCCTCCAGAACGTGACCTCAAGCAGGTCACCGTCGTGGGCCATCCGCAGGGCCATAACCTCGGTTTCGCCGTCGGCGTAGACCGTGGTGCTTTCGCCCAGAAGTTCGTCGTTGCCGGCAGTCAATCGCAGCCGGATCGCGTGATCATAGTACTCAGGCAGACCAACCGCCCCCACCAGGATGTTGCCGGAACGCTCCAGGCTGAACGGTAAGCCCTCACCCCACGGGCCGGGCTCACCCACGAATTCCCAAGTGCCCACGTAGCTGTCGAGGTCAGGTGCGCCGTAGGAGATGCCCGACACGGGTGGTTCAGTCACCGAATTACCGCCCGCGATCATGGACTTCACCTGGTCCACGGGCACCCACTTGCCGGCCCCATCCGCGTAGGCGACATGAAGCCCGCCGTTGTGGATGCCGCCCGCGGGCACCAAGTCCGGTCCACCGACCGGGCTAGGCGCAGCCACGGCCGTCTCGAAGAACATGATCGTCTCGGTCGGCGACGCGATGTCAAGCAGCGCCCCCCCGACCAGCTTCTCATTCATCGCGCAGGCGACCTGAAGGTCCGGCCGCGAGGGGCACCGCAGGATGGAGGCGTTCTTGAGGTAGGGCTCCAGCTCGGCCACCCAGGCTGCGGTAGGCAGCTTGCCGTCATGGTCGCCCGCATACATCAGAGCCGCCAGGGCGAGCTGCTTTACGTTACTCAGGCAGGTGGTCGCCAGCGTCACAGGCGTCTCAGTCACCGGACTGCCGCCGACACCCACCGGGGGGGCCACGGACGATCCGGTCGGTGGCCAGTTGGAGAAGACGTAGACCCCAACCCACACCATCACAAGGAGCAGCGCCAAAACCGCCACGATCACCCATACGCGAGCCCCGCATCCGGCTGACCGCGTTGAGGTCGGGACAGGCAAGGGCTGAGGCGGCGCCGGGGCCGTGGTCACGGGCGTCTGAGCTGCATCTGGTGCTGGTGCCGACGCCTCCTGCGGGGCGGGTAGCGGCGTCTGGCAGCGCAGGCAGTTAGCGACCTCACCTGTGTTTCTCGACCCGCAGTTGGGGCAGATACTCACTGTCTGCATGGGCCGCGCTCCCGTCAGAGGATGGGTGCCGTGATGTCCTTCATCGTTACGCTTGGCTGCCTTCGAGCGACTTGCCGCAGTTGTTGCAGAAGCGGCTGCCTTCGGGATTGGCCCGGCCGCAGGATGCGCATCGCCCGGCCAAGGCCCTGTGAGCGCTCTGGGCCTCGGCCCCCATACGCAGGCTCATCAGGTCGGTCTCACCCGCTGCGTACGCGCAGTCCAGCAGGGATTCCGACACGACCTCCCGCATGCGGTCACGCACTTGGGGCGCCCGCTCCTCAATTTCGGCGGCGATCCCCCTGATCCGCTCGCGCATCTGGTTTGCTGTTCCGGCGAGCACGTCACCGTCGTCGCCCGCGAACCGTCGCTCGGCCAGCTCCAAGGCCTGATCGCTGTATGGCATCAGGTTGGTCAGGTAGTACCTGTGCAGCACGAAGTCCCACCTGTCGGCGGGCGTCAGTGACCCGAGGGCCTTCAGCAGGTCCTGGGTCACGATCTCGACGCGGGTGCGCCGCATCTCCTCGGTATCATCTACCGCGAACCGCAACTCCCATGGAAGTATCGTGCTGCGGTAGACGCGCTCCGCCCACGCGGCCGCGTCGGGCTCGAGGCCCTCGGTCAGCGCGCCGTCGACCTGCGCCATGATGCCCTCGATCAGTGGGGTCAGTACGTCCTGTCCGTCCTGCGCCATGGCAGGCTCCCTTCCTCACGCAAGCGCTACGGACCGGCCGGGGTCGGCGGGTTGAGCACCGCCCGCGCTCCCACGTAGTCTCCGTTCTCGCAGAGATCCCTGACTCGCTCCCAGGTACCGTCGCCGCATGCCGCGTCGACGGCTTCCATCATATCCGCCACCGGCTCAGCACCATCACCGAAGTACGCCTCGCGTACGACGTCCTCGCCGACCAGGCTCTCGATATCCTCGGCCACAGCGACTCGGCCATCACTGTTGTAGAGGCTACCGGAGCGCGCGAGGCCGTGGTTGCCTCCAATCTGGTTGGTGAAGTGCTCGTTAAAGGCCTCCTTCAGATTCCTGCCGACCTGCGGCACTATATTGCCGTGCGAGTCGTAAACCAATGTGTCGAACTCGACCCCGTTGGAGGCCGCATGTAGCCGCTCGTGTGTGACAGTGAGCCCGCGCTCCTCGAAGCCGGCGCGAAGCATGATGTCGCCGGTCCTCTGGTTATGGGCCCCGACCACGTCACCCGCATCGGCGCGATTGCCGCCCGCGTTCACGTAGAAGTCGTCGAATTCGTCGCTGGGCAACGTGGTGATGGTAGCCGTGTCCATGCGATCCAAGCGATCCTGCGGTATGAAGTCGCCGAAGGCATCCGTGATGTCCTCGACCGGATTGGTGATGTCCGTGGGCACCGCCGGGGGCGCCGGGCCCTCGGGCGGCGGGTCGCCCGTGACACCGCCCGCAACCGGCGGCGTGACCGGTGGCGGCTGGACCGGTGGCTGAACTGGCGGCTGGACCGGTGGCTGAACTGGCGGCTGGACCGGTGGCTGGACCGGCGGCTGGACCGGTGGCTGGACCGGCGGCTGAACCGGTGGCTGGACCGGTGGTTCGACCGGTGGTTCGACCGGTGGTTCGACCGGTGGTTCGACCGGTGGTTCGACCGGTGGTTCGACCGGTGGTTCGACCGGTGGTTCGATGGGTGGCTCGGCCGGTGGCTCGACCGGCGGAATAACCGGCGGCTCGACCGGCGGAATAACCGGCGGCGTGACCGGCGGCGTGACCGGCGGCGGCGTCGGTATCTCCACGGCGATCACGATCTCCGGATCGACCTTAGGTTCGGGGGTCTTCGCCCACTCGGCAACCGCCCTCAGGTCTGGGTCGAGGGTCCAGGTACCAGTCTTGGTCCAACTCCCGTCAGGGTTCTGCGTCACAAGACCGCGGCCACTGAGCCAGTTAATCGCATCCGTGCCCTGCAGGACGTGGGTCTCGGTGGGCACGGCGGGGGCCGGCGACGAGGGTGCCGAAGGGGGTGCGGCTGGGGCAGGTGTCGGGGGCACCGAGGGCGCAGAGATAAGGGCGTCCGGCGGCGGGAAGAGCGTCTGGACGATCTGCGGGCCGTTGATGAGAACGGAAACGATGCTCGAGCCGGTGCCGGCGATGATCGGCGCCCAGCCCGTGGTGCGCAGGCCATCCTCCAAGCGCGTGAAGTCGTCAGAGAAGTTGTCACCGAAACAGACGCGGGCCAGGAGCATCGGGCTGAAGACCAGCAGCATGTGCCAGAGCGCCTTGGCCACACTGAGCAACGCGGTCCCCATGGCCGCCCCGTGGCCATTCTGCATTGCACCGCCGCTTGCGGACTCCTGCGGAGTGCGCATTACCAGGTATGCAACCAGTGGTCCGAGGACCATCGCGCAGTGCATGTAGCCGTACCCGCTTGCGGGCACGATGCCGCGGATCGCGATGGCGAGGCGAGCGGCGAGACCGCCAATCATGTCGAGAGGGAAGAGCCAGTGGTACTCATAGAGCAGCGAGGCGACGATGTAAGGAGCCGCCAGACCGAGTGCAATGAGGAACAGGCGCGGGATCTTCTTGCGGATGGGCAGCAGGGGAAGCAGCAGCCGGTCAATGGGCCTGCGGAAGATCGCCAGCGCCACCGGCAGGGCGATCATCAGACCGAAGGTGGTCCAGTCCCAGTCCTTGTATGTGGGCGCGTCGCTCAGGCTGGAGTAGATGAGCCAGAGAATGGCGCCGAAAGAGCCGCCCGCGATGGAGAGGACGCTCCACTTCTTCTGTTGGGCCTCGTTCAGGCGCGGGGCTGCCATGCCCTTTTCGGCCATGAGCTGCCCGATCCTGCCCTCTCCGGCCTCCGCCTGGGGCACCCACGAGGAACCGTCGAAGCACAGCCAGCCGCCGGTGTCGGGATCGAGGGTCCACCATTGGCCCTGTTCGTCCTGGGCCTGCAGGGCTTGGACGGCTGCGACGAACTCGGCCTCCCCAAGCCTCCCCGCGTCACGCTCGGTGATCAACTCGATGTAGCGCCGCTTGACCTCGTCCAGGCTGAGAGCCATCGCGCCACCCCTCCTGCCAACATCGGGCCAGGCGCACAACCCCGCTGACGCTGTCATCGGCACCCAGCCAGCCCCCGCACACATTAGCCATAATACCTTTCGCGTTCCGCCCCGCCGGTTCCTCTAGCCGGGTGGGGGTTCAGCAAGCTTCCTGCGGGACCGCTATGCCCGGACTGGCGGGCGAAGTGGGGCCGCCTCCAGCTGGTCTGAACCCCGTTTCCTGGTCCACCTGGGATGAGAGTGAATGAGGAGGTGCTCTTGCCCCCGTCTTGGTGCCACCCGCCTTCGGGGTCCTCGGCCTTTGAGGCAGAAGGAAATGACCGCACGTTCGGGGAAGAAGACGCGTGTAGCGCAATCCGTGCTGCTCAGTTCGACGACGGCAACATAGGCTCCGCTCGGGTGTGTTCGTAAGCCTGGGAGCTATGGGTACAGAGGCCCAATCCCTGTGTGCTCAATTCGGCTTGGGTTGTAGTTCTGCCCTCAACTCCTTCTGCAGCCCTCGGCTCAGCCCTCCGCGTCGGACCAACGTGCCATTCGCCTCGCCAGGCCCGTGCCGCCCGGCGGCGCGCCAGTCTTCAGTTCCCCGTGATGCCCCGTCAGGAGATTCGCCCACGGCCACGCGCACCCATGAAGAGGATCTTGACCGGTCCTTTGGCTGCAGGTAACGTGTCACCTCGTACCTAAGTATGAGAGTGTATGTGCGGTTCTTGTGCCGGATGTGGGATCGCTGCCAGATCAGGAGTGCCGTGATTGAGGGGAGGCCTGACAGTGTTTCGCATGCTCGGGCTTGTGTGCATGGTGACTGTTGGGTGTGGTGTGGCGTCACTGGGGCAAGCTCAGGACGCCGCGCAGATCGAGACGTGGGCCAGGGGGCTGCGCAACGACTCATGGGGCCTGCGGGCGGCCGCAACCGTCGAGCTGATAGGCGCCGGAGGCAGCGCGGTCCCCGCGCTGACGGGTCTCCTCAGCGACGGGGACGCGGATGTTCGCGAGCGAGCCGCCTTTGTCCTCGGTCGCATCGGTGCCCCCGCCGCGAGCGCCGCTGACGCCCTGGCGGCCATGCTGGATGACGAGGCCAATGACGCGGCGCAGGAGGCCATCGTCGCCCTCGTTGTGTTGGACCCCGACCGGGCACTTCGTGAGCTGACCGCCCACTTCGCCGATGATTCTCTCGCGGACCGAGTCCCGTATGGACTGGGCGCGGTCGGAGCAGACGCGGTGCCCGCGTTACGCGCGCTGCTGGCCGACGGCGATCCCAAGATCCGCGCCCGGGCCGCCCATGCGGTACGATACATCAGGGGACCCGGCCGCAGTCTGGTGCCCGATCTGATGTATGCGGTGGCGGATGCGGACGCGACCGTGCGTTCGGAGGCGCTGTACGCTCTGGCGTGCATCGGCGAGCCAGCGGCGCTGGCACTGTCGACCATGATGGGGGCGCTAGGTGATCCCTCGGCCGATGTGCGCCGGGGGGCGGCCAGTGCCATCGAGAGCAGCGGCGTCGTCTCCGACGCGACCATCTCGGCGCTCTCATCGGCGCTGGGCGACGAAGAGAGTGATGTGCGAGCAAGTGTTCTCTGGACGCTGGGGAGCGCATCTGATGAGCGACACGCGGAGGAACATGGGTCCGCGGCGGCGAGTACCTTGGCGGGGTGTCTGGACGATGAAGACGCGTACGTCCGGCGGACGGCGCTTCGTCAGATCGCCGACTTCGGGGCCCATGCGGCGACCGCGGTGCCGGTGATGGCCGCGGTCCTGTCAGACCCCGACACCGATGTCCGGCGCACCGCTATAGAGGCGTTGGGGAAGCTCGGGCCAATCGCAGCGCCGGCTGCCCCGGCGCTGGTGGCCGCCATGGGCGAGCCCCAGGCCGCGGCCGAGTGCTTCACGGCACTGGTCGCGATAACCGGCCAGCCGGAGCGTTACGTGGACCCACTGCTCGACGCTGTCTGGGACGCCGACATCGTGTCGCTCGGATACGGCGTCCTAGCCCTCGGGGAGGTGGGGGGCGGCGCCCGGGCGGCCCTGCCTGATCTGATTGCGCTCCTTGAAGAACAGCGTGTGCGGAATCTCATACCGTTCCTGCACATCGCTCTGCTCAAGGGGATCGGCGACATCGGGCCCGAGGCCGGCGCCGCGATCCCGGAACTGCAGGCAAACGCGGATCCGAGCGTAGCTCACCTCAAGGTCGAACGGGCGATCACGGTCTGGGCACACTACGCTGTGGCGAAGATAAGCGACGATCCCGAGCCCCACGTGCAGGCGCTCATCTCGATGCTGTCGAACGGCGACGACGCGAGCTACCTCTACGAGCGCCGGCGCAGCTGGGACGTGGACACCAATCGCGTCCGGCTCAGCGTCCGGGCAGCCGCGCTCCAGGCCCTGCGCTGCCTGGGGCCGATGGCCGCCGACGCCGCCCCTGAGATCCTCAAGGCGCTCCAGGATACCGAGTCCACTACCGCGTATCTGGAGGCCTTCTCGGCGCTCCAGGCTGTTGCTCCGGACTCCCCTGACACGGTGGCCGCTCTGGCGGCGGCGATCCAGGGCCTCGGCAAGACCGGGCCGTACCACTTCGGTGCGCATGACGCCCTCAAGGATCTCGGGCCAGCCGCGTCGGCGGCGGTGCCCGTTCTGCTGGGCGAACTCATGACCCCCTACGCTGACATGGTGGCCGCGCAGACGCTGGCGGCCATCGGCCCTGCCTCGATACCGGGCCTAGTTGACGCGCTGAGTGCACCGCGCGCGTCCAGCCGCTACCAGGCGGCCTGGGCGTTGGGCGAGATGGGGCCGCTGGCCGGCGCTGCCCGGCCGAGGCTTCGCGAGCTGGCTGACGCGGACCCGTCCTGGTCGGTCAGAGCCGCCGCCGCTGAGGCCTTGGAGAGGATCGGCGCGCCGTAGGTTGGCTGAAACGGCGCCGCAGGTACAGAGGAGGAGGGCGACATGACGCCCATTGCAGGCAGGCTTGGTGTATGTGTGTGGTTGTGCTGCGTCTTGGCCCCAGGAGCAGCCCTGGGGGCGCCCGTCGGCATGCCCGATGCGCCGCCTGCCGATGCGCCCGCGGATGTCCGGGCGGCCATCGCGGATCTGTACTCGGATGATGAAGGGACGCGCGATCGGGCGATTCGCGCGTTGAGGGAAATGGGGCCTCGCGCTGCGCCGGCGGCGCCCTATCTTATCCCGCTATGCAGCAGCCACGGGATGGCGGCAACAAGCGCGCGGCTTGCCCTGACGGCGATAGGCAAGGCGGCTGTTCCCGCTCTGGTTGAGACGCTGACCGGTGCGGAGACAGAAAGATGGGCTTCCGAGCGAGCGTCCTGGGCCCTGGCGGGTATGACCGACCAGGAGGGTCAGCAGGCACTGCGAGATGTGATGCTGGACGACACGATGGCGTTCCGTCCACGCGCCCAAGCCGTGCGGGCGTTGGGCGAGGCCAGGGACGAAGCATCGATCCCTGCGCTCACCCAGCTCATGAAGACTGAACCGACACTCGCATCCACAGCTGGCGAGTCACTGGCCTGCTTCGGCCAGCCCGGCGTGGACGCCCTGGTGGGCGTGCTGGTAGGCGATGGCGTGGATGACCATATCAGGGATTCCGCAGCAAGATGCATAGCCAAGGCAAAGGGCTGCGACGTCGTTGCGCCCCTGGGCAGAGCCCTTACGGAATCGACCAACCCGGTCGTCCGCCTGGCGGCTGCAGTCGGGCTTGGCGGACTGGAGGATGAGCGCATTCCCGCGCTGCTGATTAGCGCGCTCACTCGCGACGCCGACGCTCGAGTCCGCACCGCCGCGGCCACAGACCTGAAGACGTTCCTCGGGCGGCAGGTGACCGATGGACTGTTGGCTGCGCTGCGTGATGACGCCGCCGCGGAGGTGCGCAGGGCGGCGGGGCATACGCTATGCGACCGTGTCGGGCAGCGCTTGACGGCCGAAGATACTCCCGCACTCGCCCATGTGCTCGACACCGACAGCGACCCGCGCGTTCTCAGTCGCGTGGCCGAATGCCTCGGGTCAGTGGGTGACCGACGGGCAGTGGAGGCGCTCTGCCGCGTGGCAATCAAGGAGTTGCCGCCTCTCATGATGGCGGACCACTACGCGCTCGTCGGCCTGGAGCGGTTGGGCGATGGCCGCTCCGTCAGGTGGCTGATGGGCACGATCGCGCGCGTGGACGCGGCAAGCGGTTTTGTGACGAGCGCAATGCTGGGTCCGGCCTGGCGCGCATCGGCGGCTCTGGTTGCCTGCACGGGTGAGGAGCCGTGGACCGCCACGCCCCAGGAGGAGGAGTTGACTCGTCGGTGGATATCTTGGGTTCCATGGTGGGAGGAGATGAAGGCCATCCGCGGCGAGGAAAAGACTTTCGTCTTCACCTACGAGGTGGGGTCGGAGGACGCGCCGGCTCCGAGAGCGACGCGAGACCCGCGCCGAGGCGGCGGGATCTCCGGGAATATCGACACCGAGGTGAGGCAGCCGATGGCGGACGGCGAGGAAGCGCCGGCCGGCCAGGGCGGGACGGGTGAGGCAGCCGAAGGCACCGAGGCCAAGGCGACCTTGCGCATGCAGATAGCCATTCGCCCGGTGGCGCAGCTTGACGCGGATGAGCCATGGATAGAGCTGGAAGTCGGCGAGCCGCAGATACTGGAGCCGGTGCCGGAGCTGACTTTCGCCCAGCGGGGCATGCTGGACATCGAGATCGGCATGATCGTGGACAAGCTCACTGCCGACACTTGCCGCATCCGGCTAACGAAGGACGACGTGGGGGACCTGCTGGGCCACAAGCGCACCATCGCGAAGACGCTGCCCTACGCTACGCTACGCGCGGTGCTGTTCACGGGCCCGGACATGTCCTTCACTCTCACCCGACCGGCCTTCACGGGCGGCGGGGATTGACCGTTCCGGTCGTGCATGTCGGGAATGGGTGGTGGTGGTAGTGAGGACGGCAACGGTTCTCTTGATGTCCCTGTTGTGCGCCGTGACGCTGCTGGTCGCGGACACCGAGATGGTCCGCCTGACCGAAGATGGTCGCAGCGTCGTCGGGGCGTTCTCGCCATGTGGCTCGATGGTCGCGTACATCATGCTGGACAAGCGCTTCACGGGCGAGGGCCTCACATACTTCAAGCAGGAGCTGCGCATCTGGGAGGACGGGACCTCGCGCCTGTTGGCGGCGCTGCCCGACATCGAGCCGGAACGGGACGTGGGCGAGTACGCCACTTACCAGCCGGTTGGCCGCCTGCACTGGCTGACCAGCGGCGACTACATCCTGCTCCCGGAACTGGACGAGACGCTGCTGGTGCGCGTGTCCGACGGCGCGACGAGCACCATCACCGAGTATGATCCCCTGACCTTTGCTGCTGGCTGGCAGTTGTCTCCTGCGGACGTCGGAGTGATGGGACGTCCTTTCGCATCCTACCATGGCGACGGTGTGGTGGGTGAGCCGATACCGCTTGAGCCCCTGCCCGACTGCGTGGCTCTGGAGAGCGCAGAGTGGACCTACGACGGGTTCGTCCGCTCCCCGACCGACTTCAACACCGCCGCCTACATCGCGTCCTGCAAGCACTTCCGGGGCTGCGCCTGCACCGAGCAACTCCAGCACCGCTACCTGGGCATCGTGGACATGACCACCGGCGCGCGTCGCCGCCTGACCTTCGGCACCCATCACACCATCGACTGGCTGATCTCCTGGACGCCCGACGGTCGCCGCTTGCTCTACCTGAGCCAGGCTTACAGCGAAGCGCGCACAGCACTCACCAGTTCGAACCTGCACGTGGTCGGGTTCGATAGCTTCGGCGATCGGCATCTCTGCTCCGAGGTCACTGACTTCCACTGGGCTTCGGATGCAGTCGTGGTGGCCGACATCCAGGCGCTGGCGTTCCGCGGGAACCCGATATCACGCCCTCAGCAGCTTTCGGCAGTTGACACCGCGACCGGTGTTGTGCAGCGGCTGACCTCGGGGCGGTTTTACCACGAGTTCCGCCACGCGCACGGCGATCGCTACTTGGTGGTCGAGCATCCAGTGGGCGGCAGCTACGTCCAGGGCGATCTGTGCATCATCCGGCCGCTATAGCCGATTGCCGCGGCGCGACGTCTGAACGGTCACGGGAACGTGCTCGCCCTCAGGCGACACAGGAGGGGATCGACGATGGGCGGCAGGACTGGTTGCTGGGTAGCACTATGCGTTGGGCTGATTGGCCTGACCGATGCGCCTGTCCATGCAGAATCGACGTGCAAGGCGCTCTATGAGGACGCGCGCGCCTACATTCAGGATCTGGAGCAACAGTCGGAGGCGCTGGAGCAGGGTATCACCCGGGAGTTTGGGGCGGACGCGGATCGCCCGTTCCTGGTGAAGGATCCGGACCCGCTTGCGGACTTGGAGCGGGCCTACTCAGAGTGGAGGAACGGAGGACCGCCGGCCCGCTTCCACGCCGTAGCCGCCAACTCAATCTGCTTTGCCGTCTCTCGGCTCACCCGCGCGGAACTTGACGACGTGCACCTCGAGGCAGATGACATCACTCAGGAGTGGCAGCAAGAGGCCGACAAGCTGCGCCTGATGGAGGAGGAACGCACTCCTGAGGTGGCGTCAGAGGACGCCCCCGCGACGACTCGGGATCCGCGGCGAGGGGGAGGGATCGCCGGAAGCATTGAGCGTGAGGTGAACGACGCGCTCGACGGCGACGAGGAGCCGATGGCGGGCCAGGACGGCCAGCCCGGTGAGGCAGCCGATGCCGACCGGGCCAGGCAGCTTGCGGCGGAGGACCATCTGCGGGACTGGATGGTTGAGTGGTATCACCTGCGGACTCTCCAAGGGCTCCTGGACCACCGCGTCCAGCTCTGTGGCGATATGTGGCGGTGGGCGGACTACTACGAGCGCCGGGATTTCGACGCCGATGCCACCGCGACGCTGCTCCAGCATGTCTTCAGCCTGTTCGCCCACAAGGCCAAGGAGCGCTACCCATCCCTGCGCCTGCCCTGGGACGGGAGGCGGACCTTTGGCGAGTCGGCGATGGTCAGCTCGATGGTAGACGGACTGTCGTACCCGATTCCCGCCCTCGTCTTCCGAGATGCCCCGCCACCAGCGCCGGAAATCTTCGAGATCGATGAAGCGCTCTCAAGACAGTCGGTATGGTCGCTCCGCCAGTTCGACAGCACAGTGCCGCCTGTCGAGACGGACGGGGGCCACGTCGAGATGATGTGCCAGAAGCTGACCGCCCGCCTGGTCCGCTTCTACGAGGTGCGCAACAGGCAGCGGGGGACCATGACAGCGCTTGCGGAGTGGCAAGCAGGCTCCTCGTCATTGGCGGACCTGGAGGAAATCCTGCCGAGCGTGAAAGAGCAGGCAGACCATCTCGAGCGGACCGCGGCAGACCCCAGAATGGACGAAGAGGCGCGCGCGCAGCACGAGCAGGCGAGGGACCACATCGCCAAGAGCGTGGGGGAGCTGGGCGAGGCCAGCCGTGCGCTTTGCGACGCAACGAACCGCCACGCGGAGTCCGTCTTCGTGGACTCTGATACCGGCGCGGAGAGCGAGGAGGGAGCCCCCGGCGCGATGCGCGCTGACAGGCTGCTCGCCGCCACCGACAAGAACCTGGCGGCCTATCGTGCCCAGGCGCAGGACCCGAACTGCTCTGCGGACGCGAAGACGGCCCTCAACACGCTCATCGCTCGCGAAGAGGGGCGCCGGAGCAATATCCTGCACGTGCTCGGCGACGCCACCCAAGCGGAGACGCGGCGCGTGGCCGACCTGAAGGAGCTGCTGGAGAAGTGCTGGCGCGACGCACCCGACTTCCCCCCCGTGGACGCGGTGCAGGCCGCCACGACACTGGCAGCCGCGCGAAAGCTTGCCGAGAAGGCAATAATCACCGTCCCCATCTTTGAGGACTACGCTGCGTCGGCTGATCGCTTCGTGGAAGTCGCCACCAAATGGAGCGAGGGCGCCCCGGCTGAACTGGACGTGTCCCTATCGGTAAGGGCCTTCGCGAGCCTCTCGTCCGATCTCGTCCTACTGACCGGAGATCTTGACGGGCGGAGCAAGATCAGACAGGCCGTCAAGGGCCTGGGCGTTCCGGACGGGAAGGATCGCGCGAGCTTCTACGAAGCTGCAGGCCAACTGGCGGACATTGCACGACTCATCGAGACACAACTGACTGACGTTGGCGCTGAGCGTGACCGACTGTTTGGGGAGTTGGCTCGGCACGACCACGAGCTGTTCGTGCTCACCCCGCACATCATCGCGCTGCGACGCGAGGGAGCGCGGTCGGCACGTGGCGCGTTCTTGGAGCTCGACGTCGGGCCTGAGGCCGGCGTCATAAGGAAGCTTGAGCAACTCAGCGCGGACCTGGAGGAAGCGAGCAGTGTCCTTGGCGAGTTGGACGCCAATCTCGAGAACTTGGGCCAAATCACTGAGTTGGTCAAGGATGGCGAACGCGGTCTGGAACTCATCGAAGGTGTCCGCGAACGTGTGGATCTCATGGCTTCGACCACCAGCAGCGTGAAGTCAGGAGTGGACACCGTCACTGACTGGGTGGCGCTGAAGCAGAGCCTTGAGGATGGCGATCCGGACAACCCCGCCGCCTTCATCTCGGCGACGCTGCGCGCGGTGAAGCCGTTGGCCGAGAAGACGGGGGTCGTGGGAATCGCCCTCGTGCCCTTCTTGGAGTTCTACGCGAGCGCTGCCGACGCCGCCGGGCACGCTGCCGTCAGTGTGCAGACCCAACTCATGGGCGAGTATGCCCGGCAGCTTCTCGGCCCCGCGCCGGAGTATCACCTATACACTCAGGCCGAGCTGGACATCGCCCGCTGGGGTCCGGCCGACGGCCCTGCTCGGGACCGCTTGAGGAAGGTGATACACGTGCGACGCCTGATGGCGCTGGTGAAGGCACAGTCACTCAATGATGCGGTCGACAGGCCTGCGCGCACGCCGTGACCTGCCCGGGCGTAGCAGGTGGCGCGTCGCCACGGAACAGCCCAACTCCCCCCTACGGCCCGAACCCGCTCACATCCCACAGTCTCAACGGCAGCTTGCCACCCGGGTACGTAGAGTGATAGAAACTGCCGCTTGACACCACCGTGCCGTCGGGCGAGAAGGCGATGGCCTTGAGGGGCTGGCCATGCCCTGTCATCGTTCTGAGCAATGCCCCGGTCGCTACGTTGAGCAGCCTCACGGTCCAGTCCGAACACGCACAGGCCAGGCCGTTGCCGTCGGGCGAGAAGGTAAGGGAGTTCCCGCACACTGTCCTTTTTGAGGAAGAGGGGGGGCCGAGTTGGAGCGTCTGGCGTAAGCTCCCGGTCTGCGGGTCCCAGAGTTCCACCGTCCCGGGTAACCTGGTGCTGGCGCTCGCCAGAGTCTGACCGTCGGGTGCGAAGGCGACCGAGGTCACCCGCTTGCGGTCACCCGCCTCCAGCGCACGCAGCAGTTCTCCTGTCTGTGGGTCCCACAGTCTCACCTTTCCATCATTGGTGGAGCCGCCGCTTGCGACT
Organism: Candidatus Zipacnadia bacterium; assembly: GCA_029821745.1. Taxonomy (GTDB): domain Bacteria; phylum Armatimonadota; class Zipacnadia; order Zipacnadales; family JABUFB01; genus JALGSS01. The sequence goes on along the minus strand of JALGSS010000037.1, from coordinate 8,343 downwards.
ATGCTGCCGTCGGGTGAAAAGGCTACCGAAGTGACAGTCTTCATGCGCCCCCCGTAATCCGACAGCTCCCAGACCAACTCTCCTGTCTGCACGTCCCACAGTCTCACATGCCGGTCCCAGCTTCCGCTCGCCAGCATACTGCCATCCGGCGAGAAGGCGACCGAGCTAACGCCTTCCGGCTACTCATCGGGCTCCACACTTGCGTCATCATCGCTGGCCTTGCGGCGAACAATGAACCTACTGTGCACGATGAGCATGACCCCCGTAGCGACCACCCCGCCCACGATGAACGCCAGAGCCCACTCGACGGGCAGGACGTGTGGGAGGAAGATGGCCAGGAGGAAGATGGCCAGGAGGGAGTAGGAGTAGCCCAGCACGATGGCGACGGTCCATCCCGAGGCGGCCTGATTCGTGCACATAGTGTCGGCAGTGGGCGCCGTCCGACGTCCCACAAAAAGGCCGACTACGACGCCGCACGCTGTCCCCGCTGAGAGCGACTCCCAGAACGCAAGAGGTTGACCCCGGAACCACTCGAGGACCTGGTCTCGGGATGAGTAAACCGCCTCCAATTCCCGCATCACCACCCACAGCAAGAGCCCTGACAGGCATGACAACACAGCGCAGCCGATGCCGCAAGGTCCGCTGGGAGGGCTCTTGGATCGAGCTCTCTCCCCTGGCGATCCGCCGCGGTACGCCAAGGGGGCGCCACGACTTCTCCCGCGTCCAGCCAGGCACCGCAGGACATGCAGCGGTCGTCGGCGGCATAGACCTTCGCGCCGCAGCCCGGGCACTTCAGCTCGTCACCAGCCATGCTCACTCAGGCTCCTCGACCTCAGACTCCGCGTCCGTGGTGTCGCCGCTATCAGCCTTGTTTTCGCCCGCCTCGAGCAGCAGGCCCAGCAGGTCGGGGCCGGACCGCTTCGTCGCACTTAGCTTGGCACCCGGCCCGGGAGGAGCTCCTCGACCTGCTCTTCAGTCCAGCCCCGTTCGAGCGCCATCTGCCGGATGTCCTCGTCCGCGTGTCCCTTCTCGCGCAGCATCCTGACGTAGGCACGCGCCTGCTCCCATTCGTTGCCCGAGTTGTTGGCCGCGGCGGGTCGCGACCGACCCGACGTGGCGCGCTGTATCATGGCCGCTATCCCCAGCACGAGGCCGACGAGAGCTGCAAGGGCCGCCACCACCATGGCTATCACGAGCAAGCCCATTACGCCCCATGCAGCGTTACCCAGGCCCCCTCCCCTGAATATCTGCGCTGCGCCGAAGCAGAGCGCAAGCGCCGCAAGGGCTATGGCACCGCAGATGCAACTCCCACGCCCTAAGCCAGACTTGGGTCCGGGCCTGGCTATCCCGCCCCGCTGTGCTGCGCTCCCCATGCCAGCTTTGCTCTCGGCCCCCGCCCTCGCGTCAGGCTGAGACTGCGGCGAGGGCGGTAACGGTCGCGCCGGCCGTGGCGCCGCCGAGAACGCCGCGAGTTGAGCAAAGCTGTCGGCGGCTAGAACCGTCACCAGCGCCATGAGTGCCGCCGTGACAGGCCATGCGTGTCCCAAGTGGATCCTGGTCGCGATATCAGTGGACTGCGGCCACGCTCTGATGAGGATACCAAAGCCGACAGGCAGGATAAGGCGCCCGACGAGCAGCCCAGCAGCTAGTCCCCAGATCAGGGCCCACACCTGACGTCGGCGCTCTGGCCTGAACATACACAGAACGGCGAGTGCGAGAGCCGGGATGGCAGGCCAGGACCACCACGGGAGAGTCGTGTCTACATTTCGCCACACGGGGATTCCCTCGAACGATCTGGCTTGGAACCAGCCGACCGCGAGGGCCACAAGGACGCTCACCAGCAAGGGAAGCAGAGACGAGACCCTCCCCTGCTTCGGCACTGACCGGCGGCCGCCCTCATCGGACCCGCCGTGCTCGCGCAGCGCCCGGCCCGGGAGGAGCTTCTCGACCTGTTCCTGCGTCCAGCCGCGTTCGAGCGCCTTCTCCCGAATCCGTTGGTCCGTGTATCGCTGCCGGCGCAGCCTCTTGACGTAGGCAAGTCCCTTCTTCCACTCGTTGCCCGAGTTGTTGGCCGCGCCGGCTCGCGGCGGGGGCGGCGATGGCGGCGGCGGCGGTGCCGCCGCCGCCGCAAAGAGCTTCTCGACCTGCTCCTTCGTCCAGCCGTTGTCGAGCGCTATCTTCCGGATCTGTTGGTCGGTGTAGCCCTTCCCGCGCATCTTCTTGACCTGCGCGCGTGCCTTCTCCCACCCGTTGCCGGACATCTCTACCGCTCCTCGTAACCCCGAAACACAAACAACGTGCCTACCCACACCACCAATGCGACGATGGCCCCGATGATCGCCGCCGGCGACTGGGCCACCTTAGGCGGGTAGTGGGGCAGGTAGCACTGGTACACGATCTGGCGGACACCGAGCCCGACCAACATGGATCCGAGGGCTCGGGTCACCCAGGGACCGTAGGCGATTCCGATCCCCCCTCTTCCGCCTCGGAACCGATGGACGCTGATGCTGGCCATGAGTGACACAAGCGCCTCCGACCTCAGCGTCTTGGAGAGGGCGATCATGGCGAACCCAAAGAGGAACAGGCTGGCGGTAAGAAACGCCCGCGCGGCGGCGTCCGACACCTTCTCGTGCAGGAGCAGCGCGACGAGCACGAAGAGGACCGCCGAACCTGCGAACAGCGCGCGACTCCATCTCTGCAGCCATGGGTGGTCGAACACGCCAGTCAGGCCCGCTACACCCCCACGTCTCCTCCCGGGCCCCCCCAACAGCCGATCAATCGCTTCATCGCTCCACTCGCTGGCCCCCAACTTCTGCCTTGTCTCCCTGTCCGGTCTACCTTCAGCCCGTTGCAGCCTGAGGAATCCGCGCGCGGCGGCGCTGGGCCGGTCCCAAGGTTGGAACGGGGGCGGCGGCGTGCGCGGCGTCGCCGCCGGGAGCAGTTCGTCAATCTGCTCCTGCGCCCAACCCCGTTCGAGCGCCGTCTTCCGGATCTGTTGGTCCGTGTAACCCTTCTCGCGCATCTTCTTGACCTGCGCACGCGCCTGCGACCACTCGTTGCCCGACATCGCCACCACTCCCTCGAGCTTGCGGTGCGCTACCGCGACTTCTCGCGCCACACTACGTTGGCGGTCACGTAGGCGTAGTTGGCCCCACCATGGTGCACGTCGTAAAGGCGCCCGCCCTCGTTGTCCACCTCGTAGAACAGTATGGTTTTCGCCGGGTCGCCCGTCCGGCAGATCTCCCCCAACGACCTGCCCGACAGCCTGTCGTTCATGGCGTAGGTGCCCCCGAGCGGGCAGTGGTAGACCCCTTCATGCTTGACGCATTGGCGGGTCTGCTCCTGCCATTTGTCGGCATCAGGCATGCGCTCGTGGTGGTCCTGGCAGTACATCAGCACCCCGAGGGAAAGCTCCTTCATGTTCGAGAGACAGGACGCGTCCCGAGCCTTCTCGCGAGTGTAGAGCTGGCCGACAACGCCGAGAGCGCCCACCACCAGAAGGCCAAGCAGCGCGGGTATCACCGCGTCAGCCAACCCCCACCTCTTCCTGCCAGCTTTGCTCTCGGTCTCCGCCCTCGCCGCAGGCGGAGCCACGACTTCCCGTCCGGCCGGCCGGGGCGAAGGTTGGGCCGGCGGCGGCGGAGGGGCTCGCAGCACCCGCCCCGGGAGGAGCTTCTCGACCTGCTCTTCAGTCCAGCCCCGTTCGAGCGCCATCTGCCGGATGTCCTCGTCCGCGTGTCCCTTCTCACGCAGCATCCTGACGTAGGCACGCGCCTGCGACCACTCGTTGCCCGACATTTCTACCACTCCCCAACCCGACGTCCTGCACGTCAGCGTACACGCTACCAGCTCAACGCGGCGGATCGGCTACTCGAGCCATCCGTAGACCTTTTCGGCGGCGCTGCGGCCCTCCGCCATCACTCGGCCGTTGGTGCCGTATATGACGAAGTGGGGGATGCTGCGCAGCGAGTACTGCCGTGCCACCGGCGACCGCCAGTCAATGCCCCTCTCGCCGGGGCGGTTGATGTCCACCTTCACCACGGCGATGTCATCGCGCTTGCGCGCCAGTTCCTCAAGCTTCGGGGATATCGTCCGGCACGGCGGGCAGTAGTCGCTGTAGAAGTCGAAGATGGTGATCTTACCGGCGGCCACGTGATCGGCCAGATCGACCTCTTGGCCCTGGCTGATCGTCCCGACCGTGGCCGACGAGCCCGTCTGAGCCGACGAGACCGTCTGAGCGGATGGCGGAGCTTGAGCCGTTTCCGTGCAGCCCGACAGCACCACGAGCACCACCATGGACATCGCCGCCAGTGTGATGAGCGTCCATCGGATACGAGCGCCTTCGCCGTCTCCGGTCATTGTCCTGACCTCCATGTTCAACACTCCCTTTTCCAGCGTTCGCACGTCTGGGTCAGCATGTCTTCGGGCTTGTGCAAGTTATCCATACGCCGCGTTGCCGTGAGCGACCGCCCATCCTCGCGGGGCCCGCGAACATCACGGAGCCGTCTCGTCGGACTCGTCCGCCAGGTGGACAACGCGCGGCCGCCAGTCCAGGCGATGCAGCAGGTCGAGGTAGTCCTCGGGCTGCATCTCCTCGGGGCTCTTGCCCGCCAGCGCGATCAGCACGCCCTCCATCACATTGGTGCCGAAGGAGCACCCTTCGAGTTCGGGTGTGGTGGTCACGAGCGTGGCGACCCCGCGCTCGCGCAGCATGGCGACATCCTCAGGCGTCGTCGTGTTGGTGATGATGGTCTCGCCGTCCATGCGATCCGGTATGTGCCGGGCGATGTAGTGGAAGTCGCCCGCGATGATGTCCGCCCACTCGTAGAACCTTCCGTGCCTGGGCTTGCGCGTCTCCTGTTTGCTCCCGGTGGGGTAGAGCATGCTGATGGGCAGGCGTCGGAGGACGGGCAGCAACAGCGCGGCGACCACGCCCATGGTGCGCAGCGAGCGGATCGGCAACGGGAGGCCCAGGCCGAAGATGAGATCCCCGCAGATCATCTGGCAGCCCGCTTCCGAGAGCGCCTCTGCCATCCCGAAGCGGTCCACGGCGCTGACCACGAGCGCATTCTTGCCCTTCAGCTCCAGCTCGCCGCTTTCCGCCAGCCAGCGGATGGTCTCGCGCTCCAGCGTGTTTTTCAGGCCGCTGCCATCCACCACGGGCGTGATCTGAGCCGACCGGGCGAGACGGCGCGACTCCTCGATGACGTAGCGCCTGTTGCCCGCCACCAGATACAGGTCGGTGCCGCCCAGGCCGATGGCGGCCACCTCACCGTCCAACTGCGTGATCATCGAGCAGGCCTTGTCGTAGTCGCCGTCCACGCCGATGCGCTCGATCAACAGGCGCCGCCCCAGCATCTCCACCTCCACCTCGTGGTTGCGCTTGGACGAGCCGAGGCTGACGCTGACAACGCGCATGGGATGCGAGTTCACCACATCATCTCGTGCCATCATCCGTTCCGACCTCCCTTTCCGTACGATGCCTGCCGCGCGTCCCCAGCTTCATTCTGCCCGGCGCGGCCCGTTCGGACATGGGCCGGCGTTCCCAATTACGGAGCAAGCGTGGCCCACTTCTCTGGGACCGCTACTGCCCCGATCATCTCGGATTCCGGCTCCGTCTTGGTCTACTCCCTGCCGCCGTGCTCCCGCAGCAGCTTGACGTATTCGCGCGTCTGTTCCCACTCGTTGGCCGCGGCGTGTCGCGGCGGGGGCGGCGCCGCCGCCGCAAACAACCGCTTGACCTGCGCGCGGGCCTTCTCCCACCCGTTACCTGACATCTCTACCACTCCCTTGAGCTTGCGGTGCGCTACTCCTCATCCTCAAACTCCGCGTCAGTCAGCGATCCTCGCCGGCCACGTCAGCGGGTGCAGTACTCCCTCGCCTCGCGACCTTTCAGGATGAAGATGAACAGGCCACACACCGCCATCTCGAGCACCAACACGACTACCGATTCAATGCCACCACCGGAGGCGTAGCCTATGCTGAGCAGCAGGCCGAGAAAGCACTGCAGGGCCGAGAGACCCAACAACACCATGAAGGTGACGCGGGCCCAGTTGAAGCCGTTCCAGAGGAAATGCCCCACGACCAGGATGCCCAGGTTGATGATGATACCGACGAACAGAAGCGCCACGATGAGAACGCCCATCCCCGATGCTTCTCCCAGGTAGCGAAGCCCCCCCATGACCAGCACCCCCACCACGGCCACGCCGGAAGCGATGATGTTGATCAGCGCGCCGATGTCGGCCAGGACCACCAGTATGGTCATGCCGACCGGCCTGGACACCAGCGCGGTGGACCGCCGCGCCCCCCGGCCGCGACGGGGTTGCCGAAGCCCACGACGGCTCGGGCCGTGAGGCGGGCGCGTCACCAGTTGCTCGATCTGCTCCTCCTCCCAACCGACCTCGAGCATGATTTGCCGGATCTCGTCGTCCGTATGCAAGTCCTCACGCAGCTTCTTGACGTAGGCAAGTCCCTTCACCCACTCGTTACTGGACATCGCCACCACTCCCTTGAGCTTGATGTGCGCTATTGCGACTTCTCGTGCCAGCTCACGTTGCCGGCCACGTAGGCGTAGTTGGACCCACCATGGTGCACGTCGTAGAGGCGCTCGCCCTCGCTGTCCACTTCGTAGAGCAGTATGGTCCTCGCGGGATCGGGGATCTCCCACAGCAATCTGCCCGACAGCTTGTCGTTCATGGCATAGGTGCCGCCCTCTGGGCAAGCGAGGATCTGCCCATTCTTGAAGTAGGGGTATGTTTGGTCCTGCGACTTGGCGGCGTGTGGCATGCGCTCGTCGTAGTCCTGGCAATACATCGACACACTGAGGGCAAGCATCTTCATGTTCGACAGACAGCTCATTCGCCGGGCCTCCTCGCGAGCGGACCCCATCTGGATCACCAACAGGATGCCAACAAGCACGGATATCACCATGCCAGCCACTCCTCACCTCTTCCTGGCAGGCTGCGACGACAGAGCCCAGCTCAGACCGATGATGAAGCCAAAGGGCGCCAGGACGATTGAGAGCATGACTATCAGGACTTTCCCCAATGTGCCAACATCAGCCGCGGGGGCACGTCGTGGGATCCCGCGCCGTGAGCGTCACCAGTTGCTCGATCTGCTCCTCCTCCCAACCGACCTCGAGCATGATTTGCCGGATCTCGTCGTCCGTATGCAAGTCCTCACGCAGCTTCTTGACGTAGGCAAGTCCCTGCTCCCACTCGTTACTGGACATCTCCACCACTCCCTAACCCGGTGCCTTGCACGTCAGCGTATACGCTACCATCTCGACGCGGCGGCTACTGATCTGGCAACCATACTGGATAGCGATCATGAGTCTTGGGGTTGTTGGTGATATTCACCTCGTGGGCCCCGTCGGCAGTCATGACGTAGATGTCCCAGTTGCCGTGACGATTCGATACGAAGGCTATGGCCTCCCCGTCCGGCGACCAGACGGGGTCGTGGTCGAAGCCCCAGTCTTCCGTCAACCGTGTCTGGTTGGTGCCATCAGCATTCATCACGTAGACCTCCCATCTACGACCCTCGCGGGTCGAGTGGAAGAGGATCTTGCCGCCCTCAGGCGACCAGTCTCCCCCGTAGTTCTGTCCCCGCGAGTCCGTGAGCCGCACCTGGTTCGTGCCATCGGCATTCATGACGTAGACCTCAGGGCGGCCGTCGTGGTAGGAAGTGAATCCGATCTTGGATCCATCGGGGGACCAGAAGGGCCTGTCGTTCCGGGAGGTATGGGTGAGTTGGGTCTGCCCTGTCTTGTCCGAGTTCATCACGTGAATCTGGAACGTGTCACCTTGTTCGGACACCCACGCGATCCTGCTGCCATCGGGAGACCAGGCCGGCAGGTGATCCCTCGCCGGGTTGTGGGTGAGCCGCACCGGGTTCGTCCCGTCCGCATCCATGATGTACAGGTCCCAGTTCCCATCCACCAGTGAACCGAAGACGACCTTGCCGCCATCAGGAGAGAAGGCCATGGGGCCCAGGCACCGATGCTCCGTCGCGAGGTCCACGCGAGTAAGGTTGCCGCCATCGGGATCGATCATGCACAACGTTGTCCTCCCGCCGCGTGGCCCCGCGACTGGAATGGCTACAAACGCGATCCGGCCACCGGCCGACATGGCCTCCACCGGAGGCCCCGTCCCCGGCGGCTGCCCGGGCACCTCTGAGCGCTCATCCTCAAACTGGAAGGCCTCGTGCGGGGGCGCCTCGTCGCCCGGCGGTCCGGCCCTCGCCCGCTCTGTTGGCCCAGCCACCGGGGAATGAACCGCCGCCCGTACGATCAGGATCACGACGACGAGGACCACGAGGGCGACGATGCCGAAGAGGACGCCGCGG
>JALGSS010000631.1 GCA_029821745.1 Candidatus Zipacnadia bacterium | reverse complement strand
CTCGACACTCTCGGCGAACTGGCGTTCCGGCACCGCGACGGCGAGGCCCTGTTCTTCGCCCGAGACCCCCACATGACCCCACAGGGCCACGTGGCGTTGGCGGAGATGGTGGCCCGCAAGATCAGCGAAGACAAGCTCATGCCTGAGCCAGTGGGGCCGAAGGAATGATCTGCGGTGCGCCTACTGCATTGCCCTCACGGGGAGCACATGCCGGAACATGCGCGAGCGGCCCCCCAGCTTCGCGGTCACGGGTGGCTTTTTCGGGCTTGGAGCCCCGGGCACGCCCTGAGCGGTGGCGTGAGGGAGGAGGTGGTGACGGGGGGGACGCGGAACTTACAGGGGACGGTTGCAGCCTGATAGCCACTCCGGACGAACCTGACCGCCTCAGTTACTGATGCCAGGGATCGCGCCGCATGGACACCGATCTGCCAACGGGACGACAAGACGCCCCGGCGGGCGCCCGGCGCCCTCGAGGCGCAACCCTCCGGGCGATCGTGCTGGGCATCGTGCTGATCCCCCCTAATGCCCTGTGGCTCCAGAGCATGGAGCTGATCTGGGATTCCGGCCAGCCCACCATGCTGTCGCTGTTCTTCAACGCCGTGTTCACGGTTCTGGCGGTCGCTGCGGTCAATCTGGCGCTTCGCCGCTTGCTTCCCCGCTGGGCTCTCAGTTCAGGCGAACTGGTCGTTGTTTACGCGATGGTCAGTCTGGGAAGCGCCATCGCAGGCCACGATTTCCTCCAGATCCTGGCGCTGATGATCCCCGCCTGTCGCTACTTCGCAACGCCCGAGAACCACTGGGAGGACCTGTTCGCAGGCCAGCTCTCCTCGCCGCTCCTGATGAGCGATGCGAGCGCAGTGCGTGACTTCTGGGAGGGCAAGGCCCAGCTCTACTCCTGGCACGCTGTGCAGCCGTGGCTGGCTCCCGTCGGTCTGTGGGCGGGGTTCGCCATAGCGCTGCTCACGGTGATGCTGTGCATCAACGTCCTGGTGTGGCGGCGATGGAGCGAACAAGAGCGGCTCACGTATCCGCTCACGGAGATCCCCTTCCAGGTGACGAAGCCCGGGTTCCAGATGCTGGGGCCCGCGCTGATGGGCAGCGGGTTCTTCTGGCTGGGCTTCGCCGTGGCCGCCTCACTCGACCTGCTCAACGGGCTCGCCCACCTGTATCCGGCGTTGCCATCCATCAAGCTCACGGCCCATGATCTGAGGCCTTACCTCCAGGCCTACCCCTGGCGGGCGATGGGCTACACGACTGTCTCAGCGTACCCCTTCGCCATCGGCCTGGGGTATCTCATGCCCCAGGATTTCCTGTTCTCTTGCTGGTTCTTCTACTGGTTCTGGAAGGCCGAACTCATCGGGGGCTATCTTCTCGGTCGCCACTATGCCGCCTTCCCGTACGTCAAGGAGCAGACATTCGGAGCGTACGCGGGCATTGCCCTGTTCGCCTGCTGGACGGGTCGGAAGTACCTCGTCCAGTTGCTGGCGGACGTGTTCGGAGGACGCAGGCCTCCGGACGAGGAGCGGCAGGCTGCGCCCTACCGTGTTACTCTCATCGTGCTGACGATTGGGATTGCCCTTCTGCTCCTGTTCTCGACCCAGCTTCTCGGCGTGACGCTTCCCGCCGCTGTGTACTACCTGGGCGCATACTTGGTAATGTCGCTGGCTATCAGCAGGATGCGGGCTGAGTTCGGCCTCCCGGTGCATGATCTCTTCACCGGTCCGCTGGCGATGGCCGTCGGCATCGGCGGCACAGGGGTGTTCAGCCGGCGCAACCTTGTCCGCCTCAGTCTGTTCTGGTGGTTGGAGAGGATCCAGCGCAGCCACCCAATGCCGCACCAGATCGAGGGTCTAGGCCTGGGGGAGCGCAGGGGCGTAGCGGGGTCGGGCATGCTCACTGCCTTGGTGATCGCCATTGTGGTAGGCACTGTCGCCGGCTTCTGGGCCATGCTCCATCTGGGATACACCCACGGCTTCGCTTTCATGCCCACGGACGCCCCATACCTTGGGAACGCCGCGTTCTCGCGACCTCAGAGTTGGACGAATTTCGCGACGCACCTGGACATTAGGCGTCTCGCGGGCCTATTGGTGGGCTCGTCGGTCACCGTTGGGCTGATGCTGATGCGGCAACGCCACGTCTGGTGGCCCTTTCATCCAGTGGGCTATGCCGCCTCAAGCATGTGGTTTATCGGGCTGCTGTGGGTGCCGCTGTTCGTGGCCTGGGTCGTGAAGGGTCTCGTCACTCGGTATGGTGGACACAAGCTGTACATGCGGCTGGCGCCCATGTTCGTGGGACTTGTCCTGGGCGAGTTCGTGGTCGGGGGCTTGTGGGGCCTGATCGGGACCATCGGGAGGTACACGACGTATCGGTTCTGGTCGTATTGAGAGGCGATGCAAGGCGGGAGAATGAGGCGCAGCTATGTCAGGTCCGCCCAGTGCGGCCGAGGTTCTCCTGACCCTCGAAGAGACTGCACAGAGGCGGAAAGTCGTGCGCAACATCGTGCAAGGGCCAGTCCAGCTTAGGGAGACAAACAATGGTGTACGACCTGCTCAGATGCGTTCAGATGGTGAATTGCGGCCTGCTGCTCACGATCCTGGGCCTCGGCGGGCTGCTGTCGGTGTCCTGCTATGCGGCTGAGGAAGCCGGGGGAATGAAGCTGGCGGAAGGCGGGCGGGCAGCACTGACGATCGTCTCGGCCGACCGGCCGACACCAGCGGAGCAGACCGCCGTACGCGAACTTGCGACGTACCTGGAGAAGATCACCGGGGCGGCCTTCCAAGTCACGAAGGAAGCCGAGTTCGAGGGCACAACGCCGGCGATCTACGTGGGGCAGACCACGTTCGCACAGAAGGCCGGCGTGGACCTCGCGACGCTCGGGAGTGAGGAGATCGTCATCCGCACGATCGGCAGGGACCTCCTCTTGCTTGGCGGGCGCTCCCGCGGCACGCTCTACGCTGTCTACACATTCCTGCAGGACGTTCTCGGTTGCCGCTGGTATGCCGTGGATGCCGACGAGGTCATTCCCCGTCGCCCCACGCTGCGGGTGCCGGACTTGACTATCCGGTATGAGCCCCCGTTTGAGTTCCGTCAGCACTACACCGAGGCCCTGAAGGACGCGCTCTTCGCCGTGAAGCTGCGCCAGAACGGCCGCGAGTTTGCGAAGGCCATCCCCGATGAGTTTGGCGGCAGCGTCACCATGGGTGGGGCACACACGCTCCGGCGCCGGTTCCTCAAGCCGGAGGACCACTTCAAGGATCACCCCGACTGGTACTCACTGGACAAGCCGGGAGGGAAGCGCAAGCCCGCCGCCATCTGCTTCACTTCCCCCGGCGCGCGGGCGCAGGCGGCCCAGGAGGTCCTCGCCTATCTGGCCGACCAC
>JALGSS010000630.1 GCA_029821745.1 Candidatus Zipacnadia bacterium | reverse complement strand
ACAGTGGGGCCGGTGACGAAGCGGCTTCTCGACGGCTGGAGTGAACTGGCCGGCTTCGACATCGTGGACACGGCGCTCCGGAATCTGGAGCCGCCGCTGAGGGACGAACTGCTCGCGGAGAGGAACTGACGACCGCAATACCTGTGCTGAGAGCCCCCGGGCGAGCATCCTCCCCGGGGGCTTTTCGTTATGAATCCGGATGGCGCACGGCTCGCCGCAAGACTGAGCTACGCGTCGAGGGTGGCTTTCCGCCGGCCAACGATGGTCGCTTCCTTGGCGTTATGCTTGACGCGACCCACTTCGAAGCCCTCGTAACACCGTGAGAGTATATCCTGGGCTTCCTTTGAGTGCCGCCGCCGCATGCGGGTCATGAATTTCACCGTCATGACCATGGTCCCGCCGGGTTTCAGCAGGGGCGCCACATCACACAGCACCTGCGCGGATCTCTCGGGGTCCATGTTCATATCGTTGGTGACGATGTCGAAGACGCCCGTGTCGTCCCGGTCAACCAGCGTCTCGGCACGCGCGCGGACATGCGTGACATTCGGGATCGACAGCACCCGCTCATCGAGTTCGCCCGGGTCCACCGCCCAGACCTCGGCAACGTGCTCCGAGAGCACCTTTGACCAGCCGCCCGGGGAGGCGCCGATATCAAGGGCCCTCGCATCCTCAGAGAGGGCGAGATCATACCTCTCGATGATCTCTCGCAGCTTCAGTTCGGCGCGGTTCAGGGGACGCTGGCCGGGGGCCCACTTGCGCATCCGCGTGATCTCCTTGTGCAGGATCTCATCGGCCCACGCGACCCCGAGATAGGCGACATCCTGGAAGATCTCCACCGCCACGATCTGCTCCGGATTCTTGTACTCAGCCAGGGCGCCCAGTCTGCTCTCGATGCGCTTGCCAACGGCCGTCTCCACATCGCGCGAGCGCCATTCGTGATGGCCGCGGCGGCTGCACAGCACCTTGAAGCCGGCCTCGGGGTCGGGCCCGGGGAGCAGGTCCGACGCCTCGGCGATCACGCTGACGGCGTCCATGCTCTGGTCGACCGGACACGCGGCCTGGAGCGGGACGATCCGGCCGACGGTCTCAGTCTCGACCTCCGCCAAGCGCGCGATAGCGGTGTCCATGTCTTCCCGGCAGGTCATCAGCAGGTTCCCTCGAAGGATCATCTGCCGGAAGCGGGGGTGGTCGAGGGCATGCCACAGTTCGCTTCTGGTCCGCTGCTCCCATCCCGCCGCGCATGTCACGAGAAATGTGGTATCCTGCAGAAGTCCTGTCTTCATGTCACAGCAGATCCTTTCCACGCTGCCGGTGGCCGTAGCTCCGGCGCCAACCTGAGGGCAACCATGATACCGAAAACCGTCGAGTGGGTCCAATTGGCCGAGGGGCCGTCCGTGCGGATGATCGACCAGACGCTGCTGCCGAATGAGGAGCGGATCATCGACTGCGTGACGCTGGAGCAGGTCTGCGAGGCGATCAAGAGCCTGCGTGTGCGTGGCGCGCCCGCCATCGGCTGCAGCGCAGCGATGGGCATGGCGATGATCGCCGGACGGTCGAGTGCGCAGACAATTGACGAGCTCCGCGCTGAGCTCAGGGCGGCGCACGATGCCCTCGCGGCTACCAGACCCACGGCGGTGAACCTGTTCTGGGCCCTGGCGCGGATGAGTGCTCTCGTCGATAGCACCGACGACCCGCGGGAGCTTCGCGTCGCTCTCGCCGACGAGGCCCAGGCGATCACAGTGGACGATCTCGACCGTTGTCGCCGCATCGGCAAGAATGGGGCTGAAGTCATCCCGGAAGGCGGGAACGTGCTCACGCACTGCAATGCGGGGGCCCTGGCCACTGCCGGGCATGGCACGGCTCTCGGCGTGATACGGGGGGCTTTCGAGCGCCACGGGGACCTGCACGTGTGGGTGGATGAGACCCGCCCGCTTCTGCAGGGGGCCAGGCTGACGAGCTGGGAGTTGATGCGCGACGGGATCCCATGCACGGTCATCTGCGACAACATGGCCGGCTCCGTGATGAAGCAGGGGAAGGTGGACTGCTGCGTGGTGGGGGCCGACCGAATCGCCGCCAACGGCGACGCCGCCAACAAGATCGGCACATATGGCGTTGCGGTGCTGGCGAAACACCACGGGATTCCCTTCTATGTGGCGGCGCCGCTGTCGACGGTGGACTATGAGCTGATGTCCGGGGAGCAGATTCCCATCGAGGAGCGCGATCCGAAAGAGGTTTCTTACATGGCCGGGCTGGCGGAACGCTCGGCGACACCCGCAGGCGCCCATATCTACAGCCCCGCCTTCGACGTGACCCCCGCGGAGCTCATCGCCGGGATCATCACCGAAGCCGGCATCGCGCGGGCTCCCTATACCGAGTCTCTGGCCGCCCTGCGTGGCTAGGGGGCATGCTCCTGTCGGTTGCGGACGAGGTTAAGAGCGGACGCATGCTAGCCGTTCATCGCGGATGACCCGCCGCCAGGTCACGCGAAATGGCTGAAATCGAACGAGGCGACTGAGGTGTCCCACTGGGACTGCTACTGATCGCCGGCGCGATTGATTGGGAGCGGGGCCGCCACCGGCCCCGCTCCTTGCACCCCGCCCGGCATACGAATCTACACCGGGCGGCTCACGCGGTCGCAAGCGCTCTGTAGCGCTCAAGTAGATTGCGGTACCCTAGCCTTGTACGCCTGTCACTGGTCAGTGCCTTGTGCAAAGGCGGGCCCCCGGCGGCGCGCCACAGCCCCGACGCGCTGCAAGCGATCCCCTACGCCGTACACTCGTTGATCCCTGCCTTCATCAGTTCCCGTGCACGTCTCGGCGGCCCTTTTCACTACCCCCAGAGATTCCATGGAGTTCCCCGCGCATAGCACACAGTGCGCCAAACAAGCGGCACCGGGGATGACGCCCTCTATCGCCTGCGTGCTGAAGGTCGCGGAGGTTGTGCGTAGCGGGGGCAGGAAACTGATCTCAGATGTGCTACGGCGTGCAGGCGGCATGCGTCAACGGCGACACGGCGTGGGCGAGAGCGAAGCCACCCAGAGCGCGCGTGGCAACGCGACGCTTCGACCCGCCCGCCAACCACGGAGGACGACCCCTATGGCACACTCGTGCCCTTCCCTCAGTCTGGTCCGCGCGCTCTTCGCCCGGGCGCTCATCCTCTTCGTCCTGGTCCTCCCGGCCGTAATCGGAGCCGCAGACTACCCTAACGCCGTCCTGCTGGATGAGCCGGCGGGCTACTGGCGAATGGAGGAGACCGAGGGGGCTGTGGCAGCGGACGCTTCGGGCAATGGCATCCACGGGACCTACGCCTGCAACACGGGCGACCAGTGGCTCCCGGTTCTCGGTCAGGCGAGTGCGACGCCTGCGCTTGGCCGAGCGGTG
>JALGSS010000629.1 GCA_029821745.1 Candidatus Zipacnadia bacterium | reverse complement strand
GTGGGGGAGACGGCGAACTTCGGCGGGTTGTTGGGGAGGGCGCCGATCATGCCGGTAAGCCCGTTGGACAGCACCCGGTTCATCGCCCGCGGCGGCCGCATCCCCGCACCCCTGCAGGGGTTGAGGAACGAAGGGGAGGATGATTTCCAGTCTGCCGTTGCCGTGCCGTTGGTGGGCCTGCCGTTAGTGGGGCAGACAATCTTGTCTGCCTGCCGTTAGTAGGCCGGACACTCTTGTCCGGCTGCCGTTGGGCCAGGCAATCCTACTTAGCCGGTGGGGCAGACAATCCTGTCTGCCTGTCGTCAGTAGCCGGACACTCTTGTCCGGCTGCCGTTCGCCTTTGTGGCTGCCTTCCGCCCCTCAATCAACCGACTCCAGCCGCGCATTGACGTTCCCCCAGGGCATGAGCAGACGCCAATGAAGCGGGTGAACACCAGGGAGTGCGCACTCTCTGGCCTTCCATGATGCTGCGAAGAGGAGTATACTATCAATGGGTGAAAATATATATAGCACTGGTATGTAAATAAGTTATAGATGTGTCTAATGTCAAGAAGGCGAGGGGGGTACATGTCTCACATTCCTCAGATCATCGAGCAGGCACAGCAACTCGCTTCACAGCGACTCTACGACCGAGTCGTCGGACTCCTCGCACCACACCTTGAGCGTCACCCCGACGATACGGCCGCGTGGAAGCTGATCGCATCCGCGTACGCCGAACAGCAGCGTTGGTCTGAAGCTGAGGAGGCCGCGCGGCACGTTCTTGAGGCCAGGCCGGACGTTGCCCAAGCGTGGTGCAATTGGGGCTTGGCCTTGCGTAAGCTGAACCGGCTTGAGGAGGCAAGACAGGCGCAACTGAGGGCTCTTGCTCTCGCACCCACTTACCCTCGCGCTCGACACGAACTCGGGAAGATCAGGAAGGCCCAGGCCTCGATTCGGCGACGCAACAAGTCATCGCGTTTCTGCACGGAATGCGGCTACGCGTTGTCCCCTTCCGACACTGCGTGCCCCCGCTGCATTGAGACGCAACAACACGCCGCAGCGCGGTCAGCCCCTCAGCCGGAACCGGTCGGCGATCCAGCCGAGACGGACCCCATCTGGAGAGTTGCACAGGACCTGCCAGCGGCGACGGCCTCGGCGGGAAGCCCGGGTGCCGCGAAGACTGCTCCATCGGTTGCGGACCTGGTAGGGTACATCGCGTTAGCCGCGGTCGCGATCTTCCTCGTCGCTCTCGTCTGCGTATGGATCGCCAACCGACCTAGCATCGACGACATCGACTACGCACCCAGCCGACTGCCTCCCGCCCCTGTGAGCACAACCAACACCAACACCAACACCAACACCTACACGGGGCGGGGCGCCACAACGACGCCCCACGAGATGCAGTGGTACACAGTAGCGCGCTTCTCCGGCACGACCAGCAAGAACACTGCCACGTTCACGGTGGGTGACGAGTGGGGGATCATGTGGGATTTCAGGTCACAGATGGACCCCGCCGGCAACTTCATCATCTGGCTCAAGCGCCCTGGCGACGAGCTCGGCGCACTCGTCGCCAACACTCTCGGGTCTGGCTCCGAGGAAAGCTACCAGTACGAGGCTGGCACGTACTACATGGAGATCACCGCGATGGGATCCTACACGATCACCATTCGCGAGCTTCGTTGAAAGGTGGGTAACGCCGATGCTGGGTTTTGGCACTAACGAGTTGATCATCTTGTCTCCGATACTGGTCTTTGCAGTGATCGCCATAATCGTGCGGGTGATCATGAAGAACAAGCAGCCGCCAGACGCTGGAGGGCCTCGCTGAGTGTCCGAGTGGGACGAGACGCTGACGGCGTAGTCCTGGGCCACCTCGCCGCCATCCGAGAGGCGTCCGAAACGACAGTGCAACGAAATGCGATGAGGCCGCCGGAAAAGGTTGACCCACACTGACAGGGCGGGGTATAACTCACCCAAGTGCACTGAGAACCGCGAGGCGACGTCCCCCTACGGGAGGAGCAAGCTGAGCGCGTGTTGAGATGACTGTATATTGTTACGGACCACGTCGTCCACAGGGGTCGTCCTGTATGCCTGACGAGAGAACTAGCAGACCTGTCACCAATAACGGAGAAACCGCGAGTGATGGACGCATCAGGTTGAGTGTGCCGGAAGGGGAAGTGAGCCGCCTCGCGAATCACGTCACCGTTCAGGTCCGGAGCCGAACGGATGGATCCGACGTCTCGGTGGCCGTCAACTTCTGGCAGGCGCCCGGGTACATTGACGATGACGACGGCAAAGTAGCCGTCCTCCTGGGGTCGTATGTCATGTCCCCAGCTTTCGCGGAGGATATGGTAGGAGTACTCGCAAGGTCGCTCGGGTGCAGAGTGGTGAAGGAGGAGGGCGCAGATGCCGAGTGAACTGCTGCCGCATGTCATCAGGAAGCGCGAGACGCGGGGCTTGGACATCGCGCATCCGGCCTCCTTCGAGGTTGAGACAATGCCAGCCCGGTCCCGCTGGTATGAGTTGCCTGCACAGTATGTTAGGGCGACCACAGCCCCCGCAGAGTTCTCTGAACTGAGAGTGCTGTGCAGTGAGTTGGCGGAACGTGTTGACGAACTGGAGGACATGGTTGCCTCGCTCGAGTTCGCAGTCGTCGATGGCTACTTCGTCAAGATCTGGCCCGAAGACGGTCAGTGGATAGTTCACTGCCCGACCGCACGTTGCGTCGTTCAGGAAGAGACACGCGAGGAAGCGGTGGCCGCAATCGAGGAGTCCATCCGTGAAGTGCTGGGGGCCCTCGCGGATGCAGGCGTGCCGACGCCCGGTAAGGACATATGAGTCCATGGCCAGGCTGCCAACACTCTCGCGTCAACAGATAGAGCGTGTGCTGAGGAAGAACGGCTTCGAGCACCTGCGCAATGCCAACCACGGCCACCTGTGGCGACACCCCAAGGACGCGTCTCGCTGGACACTGGTCCCTGATCGTGCGGACGTGGCGTGCGGGACGCTAAGGTCCATCATCCGCGACTCAAAGAAGAGCCGCGATCAGTTCACTCGGTAGCCGCGGGTGCCAGTGTGAAGAGAGTCGTCCCGCCAGAGCCAGAACACTGTCATCGCGGGAATTGCTTACTCGCGCTGGTTGTGCTGCGTCGGGGATGTATGCGGGTGCCTCTGCCGCCCCCTACCCCACCCGGCCGTCGATGCACACGTCGATGATGCCCCCCTGCATCACGATGTCGATCCCGAAGGGGCGATCCAGCCCGTCCACGCATCCGATCTGGCGCTCCCATCCGACCGCGAGTTCGCTCGCCCCCGGGCTGCGAAGCTCCACCCGTCGGTCCTTCGGGGAGATCCGCAGTTCGTACCCGCTCTCGTATGCCCCCGAGCCCCGCAGGCAGAGCCCGAAGTAGGAGGAATCCGGCCGGGGGATGATCTTCGCGGTGATTCTGGCATCCCTGGGCACGTCGTCGTACGCGACCGCCGCGAACCCGCTTGATACGCGCAGGCTCACTGCGTGTGGGGTCACTGTGGCATCCCCGGTGAGCACGCTGGCGGGCAGGTCGAGGGGCTCGCCCGTTGCGGGGATCATCTCCGGCGGGCCGAGGGTCCCGTCGGGGTGCTGGATGATCTCGCGGAACAGCGCGTGTCCGCCATACTGGGGCGCGCCATCGTCTTTGTCGCCCTCGCGGGTGGGAATGAAGGCGACGGCCAGCCGCCGGTCATCCCCGAAGGCCGCTGTCTTCGGCACTCGCGCGAGAACCGTGTCGAAGGTGTCCACGGCGGGCCTGATCCACGGGCCGAGAGGACTGCGGGCCATGCGATATCGCCCCAGCCCGTGATTGCTGAAGACGAGGTAATACCACCCGTTCCAGTGGAAGGTGTCCGGGCACTCAGGATCGCCAAGGTAGCCCGGGATGATGAAGGGCTCGGCGGTCTCCCATGATTGCAGGTCGGTGGAGATCAGGTGCGCGAGGCAGCCCCCGCGTCCCTGCACGGGGTAGTCCTTGAGCGCCGAGGTCACCAGCATGTGAAAGAGCCCTGTGTCGGGGTCCTGGAACACGTTTGGGTCGCGGAAGGACTTCGTGTACTCGGGGCCGGGCGAGGCGAACGGATTGGGCTCCGTCTTCTCGAAGTGGATGCCATCGTCCGAGGCCGCCATGCTGAGATGCTCGGAGCGATCGGCGACCATCCGCGTGGCGTAATAGGCCCGGAAGACGCCGTCATGGTAGAAGACGGACCCGGTGCACATCGAGCCCTCGTGGCCGTGGGTGATGGGCACGGCGAGGGGATGATGCTCCCAGTGGATCAGGTCGGTAGTCGATGCGTGGGCCCACTGGTGGGCGCCGAGTCCGCCCAGGGCGGAGTGGTGGCCCTCATCGAGGAGGTAGAAGAGATGGAACACGCCCTCGTGGTAGAAGGGCATGCAGTCGCCGACGAACAGGTTGTCTCCGGACGGCCTGAAGTACTGCATTGGCCGGACCCCTCACTTCTCGCCGGCGCGCCGCGCCGGGAGACAGGTTGCGAACTCCCCTGGATGGGGGAAGGCTTCAGGCAGGTAGTTCGCCGCGTGGCCGGGGGCCGGCCTCCGTGTTGTCTCGACTAACGTTTCGCGTCGGTGAGGTCTGCTCCGGTGAGGTCCGCGCCAGTCAGGTTCGCCCCAGTCAGGTTGGCCTGACTCAGGTCCGCGCCGTTGAGAGCGGCACTGGTCAGGTTGGCGCCCGCCAGGTCTGCCCAACGCAGGTTCGCGGCGCGCATGTCCGCTCCCGTCAGATTGGCGCCGGCGAGTTTCGCCTCGATCATGTCCGCCCACCGCAGGTTTGCGCCCGTGAGCTGTGCCCCGTGCAGGTCCGCTTCGGTGAGGTCCGCACCGTTGAGGTCCGCGCGGGCGAGATTGGCGCCGGCGAGATGCGCGCCTATGAGGTCCGCCCCGCTCAAGTCGGCCTCGCCCAGGTCCGCGCCTTCAAGGTCGGCGCCGCTGAGGTCAACATCAGACGTCTTGATCTCTGCGCGCCACGCGTTCCACGCCGAGACACCTTGCCGCAATCGCTCGAGCTGAGCCTGATCAGCCATCGCCCTGTCCTCCCTGGTCGAATGCCGTCGCCACGTCTGCCCACGAGCGACCCGCCCTGATTTTAACACAGACTACCGTGTCGGCTGCACGCCTAAATTACCTGTTTCAGCGCAGAGACGTTTATACCTGCACGTCTTGGGTGATTATGTGTCTGCAGGCAGGTGAAACGGGGCAGAAAGGCGCACCTGAATGGTGCAGACTGATCCCGGGCCTGCCCGTGACTGGGTGGTACTGACCCTCATGAAATCGCTCTTGATTCTCATCCTGGCTCTTGGCGTGCCGATGCTCACTTTGGGTGCTCCGGCCGGTCGCCGCCACCTGCTCGACAACCGCACTTTCCGCGTCGAGGTGGATGGTAGCCGCGTCACCTCGCTGCAAGTCGACCCCGCGGGAATGGGCGAGTACGGGCCCAACTGGGTGCTGGACCTGGGCTTCGATGCGATCGCCGAGACGCCCGAGACGGCGCTGGATTGTGACGGCGCTTCCGTGCATATCACAGGCCTGCAGGAGGAATCGGTCGAGACCCTCAGTATCCAGAACGGCGGCGTCGCGGACAAGCTTGAGCCGGGGCGGTCACTCGGGCAGACTTTCACGGTGAAGTCGGGCCATTTCAGCAAGGTCGAGGCCCGCACTCCCACGTGGTGGACAAAGGACTCGGATGCGAC
>JALGSS010000628.1 GCA_029821745.1 Candidatus Zipacnadia bacterium | reverse complement strand
CTGGCTGCGGGAGAATCACCCGGAAGCCCTCGAAGAGGCCGAGTGCTTCATGATGTTCGCGGGCCTGCTCAGCCACATGCTGTGCGGCGAGAAGTCCATCGACCCGACGGCTGCGGGAACCATGATGTGCATGGATATGGCGAAGCGGGACTGGTCGGACGAGATGCTTGCGACGGCGGGCCTCGACGCGTCTTTCTTCCCGCGCTGGACCGAGCCGGGGGAGGTCATCGGGCAAGTGCACGGCGCCGGCTCGACCGCGAGTGGGCTGCCGGTGGGCACGCCGGTGGTCGCCGCCGGGCATGACACCCAGTTCGCGGCGGTCGGCTGTGGGGGACGCCCCGGCGAGGCGATCCTGAGCAGTGGGACGTGGGAGATTCTCATGCTCCGCCACGACAAGTTCAAGCCCAGCCGGTTCGGGTTCGAGGAAGGGCTCCTCTACGAGTGTGACGCTGAGCCCGGCCTGTGGAATCCGCAACTGCTGATGATGGGCTCCGGCATGCTCGAGTGGCTGCGCGATTTGCTGTACGCCGACATGGCGCAAGGCTCGGACGCCTACGATGTCATGATCAGTGAAGCCCAGAAGTTCGGCCCCGGGGCCGACGGCATCACCGTGCTGCCCAGCTTCGTCCCAAGCACCGGGCCGACGAAGAAACACGGCACCAAGGGCACGATCCTGGGCCTGGAACTGGACACCACGCGCGGGCAGGTCTATCGCGCCGCCCTGGAGGGCCTGTCGTTCCAGATGCGGCACGCGCTGGAGATACTGTCGGAGGCCACCGGGTTCGAGGCCGAGGGCGTGCGGGTGGTCGGCGGCGGCTCGAAGAACGCCCTGTGGAATCAGATCCGCGCGGACGTGATCGGTCTGCCCATCACCATCACCGAGCAGCAGGAGGCCACGGCGCTGGGAGCTGCCATGTTCGCCTTCGTCGGCGGTGGCGTGTTCGAGAATGTCGCCGAAGCCCAGAGCGCGATGGATGTGGGGGAGACGACAATCGAGCCCTCGGACGCCTCCGCCGCCTACCAGCCGCTCTATGAGAAGTACCGCAGTGCGCCGCCGATGCTGGAGGGGTTCTACGGAGGCTGATAGGGCTGCAACGCGGGTGAACTCCCCGCACGCACGGGGACTGCAGGGGCTCGGCAGCCGGTAGTCGAATATCTACCCAGTGGCGCAATTCTACTCTATCGCTGAACAAGGAGGTCGAGGCGATGAACATTGGACGCAGACTGCTTGCGGCGGTCGGTGTTCTTGCGCTGTGTCTCGCCGCCATCGGTCTGGGCTATGCGGTCCGGGCAGGCTTGCCGGGTCTCGGGATACCGGCCGTCGTGGCGCAGGACATCGTGACCCCCGACACGGACACGACGGAGGACGCCGACGAGACCGGTGACACTGAGGAAGCGCCCGGGATCCCGCCGGCTCTTGCTGAGATGATCAGGGGCGACGGACAGACATACGGGAAGGTGCGGATCGGTGAGCGCGAAGTCATCGAGACGCGCGGGGAGGCGAGCGGGTTCGGCCCGTACGAGCGAGCGAGCATCGCGGCGGCCCGGATCACCCTGGCGTTGGAGGCGGGGATCAAGCCGGACGACTTCGAGGCTATCAGCCGCGACGAAGAGTGGATCGTGATCGCGAAGGACCGGGCGATCATCAGCGTGGCTCCCGGGGATGTCGCCGAAGATAGCACGGCGGAGGAACTCGCCGGCACATGGGCGGCGAATATCTCGATGGCGCTGCACGAGGCCATGGGGACCACACCCGGCGGCGATGTCGCGATGCCTCCGTTTGTGGTGGAAGCGAAAGACAGAGACGGGCTCGGCGCTGTGCTCGTGAACGGCCAGGAAGTGTTCGCGATTGTGGCCCCGACGCCTGGGCTGACGGCAGTGGAGCGTGCCGACCTTGTCGCCAAGCGTTTCCAGCAGGCCTTTGAGGACGGGGTCCTTCCGCGCGATATTCGCGCGGACACACTGCAGGGAATGGCGATCGTGAAGGCGGGGGAGATGCTGGTGGCGACCGTGGCGCCGGACGACGCGCAGACGGCGGGTAAGTCCGGCGAGGCGCTTGCGCGGGATTGGGCAGCCGGTCTCGCCGGTGCCCTCGACACGTACTACGCGCAGGCAGGCAAGCCACTGGCGGCGACTGCCGGCGAGTGGCAGCCACGTGAGCCGTACGATGACAAGTGGGTGCCCATCGTCAGCATTCTCGAGGGCGTCAAACTGGGGTTGGCGCGCGTGAACGGGCCGCGTTCTCGGCTTCGTCTCGTGCAAGCTGTGGCCCAGTTCGAGACCCACTGGAAAGACCACCTGGAGATCGATGTGTATATCCCGATCTCGACGAAGGTGCCGGGCAAGACCATCAAGAACGTCAAAGGCTGCGCGGTGACCGGCCTGGGCGACATCAAGCTATAGAAGGGAGAGGCGCAGGATGATCAAGCGGAAGCCGTATCAGTGTTTGACAGCTCTGCTCTGTGCGTTCTGCTTCTTTGTGGGCCTTCTGGGTGCGCCCCCGCCGGGATATGCGCTGGACCTCGGTGGCCTGCTCGGGAAGGTCGTGCTTATAGGCGGGATCGGGTTCATCGTGAAGCAGTTCGGCCCGGAGATCGACAAGTTCATCAACAGCGTGCTTGGGCAGAAGGGCATTCAGCGCGAGGGCATGACGAAGGTGGTGCCCATCGTCCGCGTGGGTGGTGCAGGGACTGCAGTCGGCGCGGCACAAGTCGTGGGCCCCGCTCAGCAGGTGCGCAAGGTCTCGGCGGTGGCTGAAGTCGAGATCAAGATCGGCAGCGCGGTTCGTGCGCGGGGACTGCTACCCGTCACGACGAAGAAGATCTCGACATCAAGCATCCGCGGCGTCGGTGGCGTGGGCATCTCGGCCAACATCAAGATCCCGCTGTAAGCGGGCGCTCCGGTTGTGTTGAGGAAAGGCAAACATGGGCACGGGGTGTCGTCCCGCTCTGCGGGATGCGACGGGGCCCGTGCAAGCCGTCTCAGAGGCGCCGTTAGTTTGTCCAATACAACCCTCCGCTGGAACCAGCATCGACTACTGGAGCGCAGACGAAAGCAGCCCGCGACAAGTGTCGCGGGCTGCTTCATTGTTCGGGGTGTGCGAGAGTGATCTCCACTCACGGGGCAAACCGCTGTTCGTGACTGCGTCTTCCTCATTCGAGGCTGGTGAGCAGATCAATCGTGCGATTGCAGCACAGCTTGTTGGTCTCGGGGCTTGGCTCGAACCATACGCCGGTCATGCCGAGATGGGTGAAGGAGCAGCGCTTCACGGAGCAATTCCGAGCGCCGATGCCGTGGATGACCGCCGGAAGCGACTCCATCTCATCGGTGTCCGCAGCCGCGGGGAGCATGCTGTACTTGAAGGTCAGCCCACGCACGTTGACATACTCC
>JALGSS010000627.1 GCA_029821745.1 Candidatus Zipacnadia bacterium | reverse complement strand
TTGATGTCATCGCCGGGGGGATCGACGGCGAGTTTCCGGGGTTGCTTCCAGGTGAGCCCATCTGCGCTGGAGGATATCCAGAGGTAGCAATCACCTCGGTCCTCTTTCCGCGCCTTACCCCACGACCAGACCAGCCAGAACGTCCCGTTCACATCCTGCATCAGGCTGCACCCGTGCACCTTCAGGCTGCGGGGAGAGGTCACGGCCTTCGTCCAGTGCATGTACTTGAGTTCGCGCCCTCCCCGGTCGTCCTGAACCTGTACGTCCACGTGCAATGTCACATCCGTTCTCTCACCTCCGGTGATGGTTACCTTCTGCGCGGGCGCACTGAAGCGCGCGCTTGCCCTGTACACTTCCCCCGTCTCCGGGATGACCCGTTCCACGCTGGTGCGCAATTGGCCCCTGACTTCGTGTACACCTGTCGGCACGTTTTCCTTGACGATAGGCGTTCGCCCTATCAGTTCGCCGCCATCGAGACGAACGTAAACGCCGACCGGCTCACTCGTCACCGCAAGCGTTCCCACGTGTTTGGGCCGCGGTCCCGCGGGAGATAACGTCGCGGTGATCTTCCAGTCGAAGAGCGTGGCGCCCCTTACCCACAGCACCGTTTCAATAGCGTCCTTTCCCTCAGGAAAGGTCACAGTGAACGCGCGGGTCGTCTTGCTCACGTCCCAGAAACCGCCGCTGAAGGGAAACCGGGTGTAGTCGCGGGTGCGTGCCAGATTCCACACCTGACATCCGAACACTGGATTCGTCCGCGACCGTTTCACCGGCTGGCCGTCGCGGCGGATCCCTGATGGACCATGCACCTTTCCGGTCATCTCGAAGGTTATCGCATCGATGAGGTGCCCGTCCTGGGCTTTGAAGATGTAACGCTCGTGCCAATTCCCGCGACGGGCGCACATGTGACTTGCCTCAGGGTCACCATTGGACACGTAGGTGATGAGCCCGCCGCGCTCAGATTCCGGCCAGAAACGAGCGGTCATCTCGAAGTAATCGCAGCGGATCGCATCCCAAAGACGCTTCTCAGTCGAGAAGTCGTCTCCGTATTCCGGGTTCTCGACCGTCAGGGTGATCACGCCGTGAGCCGGCTGAATAATCCTGCCTGTGCGCTGATACGCCTTGATGATCAACTCCTCCGCCTTTCGGCGGTAGCCGGTTACGCCGAGTCTCGGAGGTCCTGTGCCGGGAGCCTTCAATTTGCCGGCAGCCTTCAATTCGAGTAGTTCGGAGAGCCTCTCATCAGCCACCTTCATATACAGATCGACTGCGTCCGCATACCGTTCTTCGAGTTCCAGAACGTGTGCCAAAATCATGACGACGCGATGGCGGAATTTGCGTTCGAGCCGGTCCTTGTGGCGCAGCAACCTTCGCAGTTCGACCTCAGCATGTCGGTGCTCTCCCAGCCGCATATACCACTTCGCCACCCAGAGCCGCGCCTCGTGGTAGTTCGGGTCCCGCTTGACGGCCTGCCTGAACTGGACCAGCGCCTTAATGTCGTTCTTGTGGTCAACGGAATCCAGCGCCGCATAGAAATGCGTCGCGGCGTCCACCGACTTCGTGCGCATCCTGAGCAGCGACGCCCGCTCCTGTGGGGTCAGAGGAAGGTGGAAGTGCTTCACGATCCTGAGCGCCAGGTCCTTTTCCAGTTTCAGCACGCTCGATGCCGGTCCGCGCACCCACTCCACTCTCGTCAGTTTCTGCGTTGCCACCTCGACGATGTGGCACTCGATCTCGACCTGCTCAGCCTTCCGTAAGAAACTCCCAAAGAGGGCCCAGTCTACCTTGAGCACCTTGCCGAACTGCTGAGTCGTCTTTGCATCCAGCAGGCCCGCTTCGCCCAGCGCCATCTCGTCGAACAACGCCTGCATGCGTTCTCGGGTGACCACCTGGAACTTGCCTGAGGCGTGCAGGTCGGTGATGAGCATGTCGGCCAGGCCCTTCTCCAACCAGTCCCAACCATCACCGGTGCCTCGGTTGACGAAGTTCATCACCGCCAGGGTAGGGGGAGATTGCGCCCGGCCTCCCGCGGCGCGAGCGCCGCTGCTGCTGAAGACGGCCGCCAGGAATGCGGCAACAGAATAGACCACGAGCCGCCTTTTCAGCCATCGGGCCTTTGGGCTTCGGCTGTACATTACGGCTCCTCTCCGAAAAGTGTACCGCTCCCGTCGCTGTGGCACGGAGGACAGGGCAACGGTGGGAACCGACCCGAGCGCCATGGCGGTGCCATACGGCACGGGCGGCGCCCTTCGGGGTGTCGCCTGTTTCTTCGCTGCCGTTGGCCAACACGCGGCCAATCCCCGTGCCGTGGCACGGTCTTCGTGTTCGTCGTCTCCTCACCAGCCAAGTCCCGGTTCACTTTCGGGAGAAGAGCCTACATTACTTGGGCATCTCCTTGGCCGGCACGATCTCGATCCGGAGCGGGTTGCTGAGCCGCCGGACCGGTCTGGTCGTGGTGCCCTTGAGTCGTCCGGTTTCGAGGTAACGTCGGGCTTCCTCGGACCGCCGGTGTTTGGGGAACTCGCGGGCTATTCGCTCAAACTCGATCCGAGCGTGTTCGGGTTCCTTTTCCGCCAGGTAACTCCTGGCCATCCAGTACCGGGCGTCCGCGTACTTCTCGTCACCGCGAAGCGTGTTCAGGAACTCCATGATGGCGTGATCGTACTTAGAGCCGTAGAAGTAGCCGAGGCCGCGGATGAAGTGAAGGTTCACGTCCGGCTTCTTGTCGATGCGATGTGCGGTCGTCTCGGTCATCTTGAGGTCCAGGTCCTCGACGAGACGTTTGGCGAGTTGCCGCTCGGCGTCGAGCCACTGCTCCACCTTGCCCGTCACCTCGCGGCTGCGGACGAGCCGGGAGGAGGCGATCTCGAACAGGTGGCCGTTGATCTTGATGGTCGAGTCCACGAGGGTGAATGTCCCGCTCAGGAGCAGCCTGGCCCCCAGGAGCCGGCCGACCTTGATCTGCGTCGCCTTCTTCGTCAATCCCGACAGCGACAGTTCGTGCTCCTTGAGCACCTTGTCGAGATGCCTGCGGTCCACGACCTCGATCTCGGGAAATGCGGAGAGGTCGGCGGCGAGCAACTCCTGCAGTCCCTCGCCCAGCGCCTCGTAGCCCGCCTCCTCGGTGGCCACGTGGAAGGGCAGGATCAGAATCGTCTTCCGCGGCGGCCCGGCGGGCCGGCTCGCCGGACCGGCCAAGGCAACGCAGAGCGGCAGGACGAGGAGGACCCGTGCGACGGCACCTACGACACCCTTGGCCGCTGACATCATGACTTCTCCTGCATTGGATTCCCTCTCCGGCGGTTGACGGGTCCCGGGCCGATGGACGGGCTTCAGCCTCATCAGTCTTCATCTTGCTCCGACCAGTCTGACGGCGCTTCGCAGACGCGCGCGACGATGCCGTCTTTGCTGCCATAGGCCACGACGCAGCGACCCTCAGGCAACCGGGCAATCGATGG
This sequence comes from Candidatus Zipacnadia bacterium, assembly GCA_029821745.1. Classification (GTDB taxonomy): domain Bacteria; phylum Armatimonadota; class Zipacnadia; order Zipacnadales; family JABUFB01; genus JALGSS01. The sequence goes on along the minus strand of JALGSS010000627.1, from coordinate 2,116 downwards.
GTGCAGCGGCTGCCTGAGGTGACTCTCGATTCGGACCTGGTCCGACCATCCGCGCGCGTCGCTGTAGGTCCTGAAGAACACCTTGGTTGTGCCATATGCAACGGCCGACCGGCCGGGAGCGAGCGTGGCCAAGGCCGCCCACTCGGCCGATCCGTCCCGGACGAATCCAAGGTCCGTCCACGTTCCGTCGCGCGTTCGGCGCCACAGCGCGCAGCGGCTCTCACCACGCTCGCCCACGCGCACGAAACGCTTCGACAGCAGCAGCAGCCGATTGGCGCCATCGCAGGTCAGGTGATAGTGGCTGTCAGACGCAAACCACATGTGGTCGCGCTTGTCGGGTACGCCCCGCGTCTTCAGGGCCTCCGCCTCGCTCCAGTGCGCCCCGTCAGCCGATTGGAAGAGCCGGCCCTGCCAGATGAGCCAGTACGTGTTCCGTCGATCGATGGTAAAGGCAAACCGGCCAATCCGGCTCTCCCGCCAACGCGCCAGGTCCTGGGGGTCGGAGACAGGTAGGACCACCTTGCGCGGAAACGACCACGTGCGACCGTCCACGGAGGAGGCTGTCCACAGCCGGTTCTTGTCGTCGGGGTCCCGGTTCGACGACCAGACCAGGTGGTACGTGCCGAGGCGGTCTTGCTGCAGGACCGGCTGCGCGTCGAGGGCCTGAGATGACACCGGCAGCCGCCCTGGCTTCGCCCACCTGACGCCGTCCGTCGATGTCGAGCAGAAGAGGTCGGATTCCTTGCTGGGGTTCATGCTCCAGTGAGCGGTGAGCGCCTGGTCCCACAGGAGCCATACCTTGCCGTTCCGATCGGTGAACAGATACGTGTGACTGCCGGACCCCGGCAGGACCTGCCGGGAGACAAGGCGTTGGTCCACGCTCAGGAAGATGCTGACGTTGCCGAGTGGCTTCAGATGGAACTTCTTCGAGGCGCGGCGCCCATCGGGCCAGACCACTTCGACCACGTGATCGCCGGCCGGCACTCCGCTGAAACCCACCACGGCGCGGGCCTCCTTCCTCCTCCTCTTGCCATCGAGGTAGATCGCCGCAGCCTCCTCGGGAGCGAATTCCACCTGGAACAGCCCCGCGGTTGGAGCCGCCGCCACGCCTGACCACGGCCGCAGGGCAAATGTGACCTTGTACGGCGCGGAGAGGAACGTGTCCATCTTCAGAATTCGGATGCCCGGCTTGACCTTGAGGTGGACCGTTCGCTGCCCAGTGGCAGTGGCAAACTTCCTACTCCACCAGTGTCCGCCGGCGTGGGCAACGCCCGGCTCGAAGAACTGCACCGACCCGACTTTCCCGTTGCCGCCGCTCGTTGCGGGATCGCCTTCGAGGGAAACGCTCACCTCGGCGATTTCTCTGTCAGGCGGGGCGAGCCAGATGGGACGTCGCTTATGGTAGCCGTGGGTCGGCCGCGTGCCCGGCCTAAACGTGCCGCCTTCCGGCGGAAGGACGAACAGCGATGTCGGTGGATACAGGGCGGCATCGCGGTTCTCGCGAACGCGCTGGTAGTACAGGCTCCGGTACGTGCTCCAGACGCGATCGTGCAAGGCGCCGTAGGGCGCACCGGCGCCGAAGCCCATCCCGTGGGTCCAGCAGAAGTGGACGATCTGCGCATAGCGCCGTGTCGCTTCGTCCTCCTCACCCGTTTGGCGGTGGATCAGCGCCAGGCGCTCCAAAGCCCGAAGCGAGAGGTCGTGCGCGGCGGAAACAGCGCGATACCCGCTGATGCCGCCCACGTCCTCCCAGCCCCGCGACGGTCTCGACGGGTTTCGGATGTCGAACGGGCGCGCGTACTCGGGATGTCGATCCACAATCTTGCGGTAGACGATCGTGGCCTCCCGTTGGCCTTTCGGCAGGCCTTCCAGCACGCGCCCCATCTTGAAATAGACCGGTTCGGGCAGGCCGTTGTCCTTATCCGCAGCGATGAGACGGCGATACTCCACCAGGGCATGCTCCGGTTCGCCCAGTTGCGCGTAGACGTCCGCCAGCCGCGCGGCCGCCTTCAGGAAGCCCCGGTCCGCCTTCACGGACAGGCGGCACTCCAGCAGCGCCCGGTGCCAGTCCCCCTTGTCGAAGGCGGCCAGACTCAGCGAGTAGTGCTCGAAGGCG
>JALGSS010000626.1 GCA_029821745.1 Candidatus Zipacnadia bacterium | reverse complement strand
ACCGAACTTCTCCTTGTCCGTCTTCCAGATATCCGCCGGGTTGGTGGGCTCCTGCTCGTAGGTATACTCAACGCCCGTCAGAATGGACTCGCCCCAGTAGCCGTCGTTGTCGCTCAGCAGCTTTCCGGGCGGGGCGTTCCCGCTGTCTGTGGATCCGTCCCACCAGATGCGGTCAGCGAGGACGGTGGACAAGGGGCTCACGGCGGCGATGCAGCACAGGCAGCAGGCGACCGCGCGTAGATTTCAATCTCGTTCAGCGAGCGCCAGCCCTTCGCCTCAGTGATGTGCACCTTCACGAAGCGGGCCTTCTGCGGGGCATCGAAGTTGGCGTAGACAATCTTGCTCGTGGCCGCGTTCTCATAGTGCGCGACCGGATCCGACCAGTTCTCGCCGTCGAGGGACACATGCACGTCGGCGGTCTCCGGGAACGGGCCCTGACTGCTCGCGGGCTTCAGGCAGAGGCCGACGCCCGTGAGTGAGTACTCCTTGTCCAGCTTCAGCGTGTAGGTCGCGTCGCCTGTTTCGCTGGCCTTCCAGGCCGCGCGCAGGTAGGAGACATTGCCGTCGAAAGCGGAGGTGACGCCGCCGCCCGGCACCCGGTCGGTGTGGGTCATGTCGGTCTCGATCTCCAGCTTACCGGCTGCGTGGAGCGCTCTCAGGTCAATCTCTCCTCCCGGCGGCGGAGGTGTCGGCCAACGCTCGTCAAGATCGGAGAGACGGATGCCCGGCTCGACATCGAAGATCGCCTGCCGGATATCCGACGCCTTCCCCTCCTCGTAGTAGATGCAGATGATCGAGCCATCATCCAGCTCGGCCAGCCCCGGGTAGGCCCCCCCGAAGGTGTCGATCTGCCAGGGGCGGCCCCACGTCTCACCGTCGTCCGTGGAGATCGTGACCGCCGTGCCCGGGTGCCGGTGCGCGACGATCAGCAGGTTGTCGGACGTGCGGATTACCGTCGGCGCGTCGCCCCGGTGCGGGAGCTTGGTCGCTTTCGTCCACGTGTACCCCTCGTCGCTGGAGTAGGCTTGGTGCATACCAGGCCGCATCAGGATAATCAGGCGGTCGTCGGCCAGTCGGGCGATGGAGGCCTCGCAGAAACCGTATGAGAAATCCACGGAAGTCTGTGCATCGACCGGAACGACGTCCGTCCACGTGTTCCCGAAGTCATTCGAGTGCACGACAGCGGTGATGTAATGGCCCTTCTGCTGGCCGTGGTAGATCGGCAGGGCGATATGCGAGCCCTTGAGCTGAATCACTGGGCCGGAGACGTAGATGGGCAGCCCGGCGCCGACATCCTTGTAGGGAGTCGTGACGTGGATTGGGTCGCCCCAGGTGGTGCCGCCATCCGTGGAGCGAACCACGTACACGTCGCAGTCGCGCTTCTTCTTGCCGTCTTCCGTGTAGTAGTGGCTCGTGAAGTAGGAGGAGAGAAGGTCCCCGTTCGACAGTTGCGTCACGTGCGGGTCGCGGTCGTCCAGTTCGCCATCGACGACGAGGATCGGGTCGCTCCAGGTCTTGCCCTGGTCTGTTGAGCGAAGGCCCCAGACCGCTCCGCCACGCGGCAGGTCAGCGGTGGGATTGGAGACGTGGCCATATCCGGCATAGAACACCACAAACAGGTCGCCGTTGGACAGCTTGCAGACGTCGGGGAAGGCCTCGTAGTCTCCCCACGGGCCGGTATCGGTGATCTCGCGTTGGTTGGCGGCTGTGGCGGCGAGGGACGCCAGCAGGAGCATCGTGAGGGCCAGCAAGGTAGTGCGGCGCATGTACGGCACCTCCGAGTGACTGTGATCAATGAGCGCGTTCATCTTGTCGACTATTCACCGCGTGGACGGCTGATGCCTCCACGGTTCTCAGCCTTTCGTCAGGAGGCAGGTGACGGTAGCGGTCGCCGCGAAGAGGTCTCTCATATAGAGATAGCACGCCCTCGCCGGGCTTCCCAACACCCACGACCGCCCGCGCGGGGTCTCTGAGGAGAATAACGATGAGGTTGTATTGCGCTGTGGCCGTCTTCCTGCTGGCTTTTCTCGCGCCCACGAACGCCCAGGAAGTGCTCAAGGCATGGGAGTTCAACACGCCGGGCGATTCGGAGGGCTGGTTTCCCGCCCATTCTCTGGCGCCATTCGTGGTTGAGGATGGCATCCTGAAGACCCGGGTGACCGATACCGACCCCTACCTGCATGACTCCGAGGGGGAAGCGTTCCAAATCGACGCCAACCGCTACCAGTATATCGAGGTGCGGATGCGCCACGATGACGGCACCAGTGGTGAGTTCTTCTGGGCGAACACGGTGCAGGGAGCCAATGCGGGCTTCAGACCCGGCAAGGAACGCGGCTTCCCCTGCATTCCCGACAATGAGTGGCACGCGTATCACGTCTACCCCCTGTGGGAAGGTGAGATCACGCGACTGCGCCTCGATCCCCCCGGCGAGGGCAACATCGAGATCGACTACATCCGGATCATTCAGGCGCCCGTCGGCACCCACGACCCGGAGAGCCCAACGTGGGACTTCGCGGACAACAGCGCCGGGTGGGTCACCATCTCCGGAGCCGACCACCTGTCCCCCACTGCTGCGGGCGCCGAGACGACCCTCAGTGCCGAGACCGCGATGGTCGCGTCCGGTCTGCTCGACCTCCACGCCGATAGCTTCCAGTACGCGTACATCCAACTCTCGACCAGCGCTCCCGTAGACGCCGGGCTCGCCTGGTCCTCCACGACGGACGGGAACTTCCCCGCCTGCAATCTACTGGATTTCCGGGCTCCCGGTGGCACCATCTCGCGTAACCTCAGGCTCGCGGATCACGTCATGTACGGGGGCGAGATCAAGGGCCTGCGCCTCACGTTGATCGGAGATCCCGGAACGAAGGTCGTCCTCAAGGCGCTGGAACTGGCGCCCACGCCCCAGGGCCCTCGACTGCTGCAGTTGGTTTCGCTGGCGCCGGACCCGGCCCTACTGACCGTTGGCGACGAGGGCAGGCTCGTGGCGACCGTCCGCAACAACGGCGGCGAGCCGGTGTTGCCCGGTGCCCAACGTGGCACGCTGACGCTTGGCACTGAGGAACCCATCGCGCTCCAGGCCGCGGCAGCCCAGGACGCCCCGCTTCTGGCTCCCGGCGAGACCAGTGAAGTGAGCTGGCCCTTCACAATGCAGCGCCCAGGGGCGGCCACGGTCACTCTCTCAGGCCCCGACGGTCTCGCGGGACGGGTGCGCGTGATCTGCTCGAAGCCCTTCCCTGCTCCTGAGCGCGCGACGAAGCCCACGGCCGTGGTCACCGAGGAGGCTGCCTGGATCGGCAACCGGCGCGTGACACTGCTGCTGACGAAGAATGAGGAAGGCTTCGCCCACGGGCAACTGCGGCTGCTCGACCACGACCGCGTGAGAACCATGGCGGCTCTCCCCCATCTCGCCGCGCTTGCCCTGGACGGAATGGACGAGCCTGTGGGTCTCGCCTTCCAGGAGGCCACGGTGCAGGAAGCAGATGACGCGGCGTCCCTCGTTCTCAAGGGCACGAACACTGTGGGCGGGCAGACGGTGCGCTGTACGCTCACCCTCTCGATTGAACCAGGCAAGTGGTCTCTCGACGCCGACTACACGCTTTCCAGCGATGCAGACTTGAGTATCCGGGCCTTCCGTGGCCCGTGG
>JALGSS010000625.1 GCA_029821745.1 Candidatus Zipacnadia bacterium | reverse complement strand
TCCATGACTCCTGTCTGCTGGATCGCGCTGGTACTGACGGCCGCGACAGGCTGTATCGCCGACGAGCTCGTGCTGCTCGACGGGGCGGGACAGCCGCAGCCGCCCTGCAATGTGCAAGGGCGCGTGCCTGTGGAGACTGTGGCCGGGCGGCCCGGGGCGCAGCTCAGTTCGGCGGGCTGGGTCACGCTGCCCACGGCCTCGCACTTCGATCCGCTCCGGGGAGGACTGGACATGCTGGTCTGCCCCCGGTGGGCTCCCGACTCGACCGCCCGGCACACGCTGCTTCACATTGGCGAGAACGACGCGCGCTCTCATTTCACCGTGTTCAAGACCGAGAGCCCGGCAATCCGGTTCGTGGTGAAGCACGACCCGAACACGTACGCGACCATCGACACCCCGATCACAGACTGGAAGCCGGGGCAGTGGCACCGAATCCGCACGTCATGGATGAAGCCCGGGGACCGGTTCCTCGTCCTGATGCAGATCGACGACGGCCCGATACGCTACTCCATGGGCGGGAAGCCGCTTGAGAACGTGCCTGAGACCGCGTACATCGGCAGGCGCGGGCCGGCTCCGCAGTTTGCGGACGCGGCCATGGCGCAGCTCACTCTCACGACCGAGCCCATTCTCGAGGCGCCTTTCCCGACGGGACAGATGCCTCCGTCGACGGCCACGATCGACGCAGCCGGCTCTCTGGGACCTATGCGACGCATCCACGATTGCACCACCCTCTGGAACACGGAAGAAGCACCGCTGCCCTTCACCATCGGCAGCCCGAAGTGGCAGCGCTTCAAAGAGGCCGAGTTCAGCCTGGTCCGACTTGTTGCCTTCAGTGAGAACTGGCTGTGGGGCACGCGAGTCGAGCGCGGGCCGGACGGCAAGATCCAGCTCGACTTCACCGACCTGGACAACCTGATCGACATGACCCGCGCCGCCGGGGCCGAGCCCTATATCCGCCTGGCTTACCACATGCCCCGCGCCCTGTCGTCGGAGCCGGACTCGCCGAACTGGGCCTACGCTCCCCCGCGAGACCCCGACGAATGGGACGCGATGATCCGCGCCATCGTGCGGCACCTCAACGTCGAGCGGAAGCTTGGCGTGAAGTACTTCGTCTGCACGCTGAATGAAGCGGACATCGCCGTAGCCAAGCACGGGGCCAAGTGGGAGGACATCCTGGACCTGCACGAGCGGACCGTGCGGACGGCGCTGGCTGTCGACCCGACGATCAAGATCGGCGGCCCGGCGATCTGCTATCCGCTTGATGGCCTTGGCGGCGAGTGCCTGCGTGACTTCGTCCAGTTCAGCCATGACAAGGGGCTGCCTTTGGACTTCATCTGCTTCCATCGCTACCGGGTGGCTCACCCACGTGAGCTGGAGAGTCATGTGAAGAAGGTCCAGGAGATCGTGCATGAGGCGGATCCCGACCTGCAGCCGGAGTGGTTCTGCGATGAGTACAACCTGTGGGCACGGGATCGCACGGCGGACGACGAGTACGGGGCGGCGTATCTGGCCGCAGCCACCCAGTACTTCGCCCGGGGCGGCCTGGACAAGCTGAGCCTCGTGAGCTTCAACGATGTGCTCCCTGCCGACGCGCCGCCGGAAGAGCTCACCTCCAGAAAAGGGCCCTTCGACATGACGAAAGAGCGCACGGAGCGCTTCATAGACAGGCAGATCACCGCGGACGGCGTGCAGCGGCGGGCGATTCTCTCTCACCCGCCCGGTCCCCGAGCGGATTTCACCTTCGGGCGGTATCGCGTTCAAGTGCCGGCGGAGGGTGACCCGAGACTCGTCTTCAGCACGGGGATCGGGGCGAATCACCCGAAGATGGACGGCGTGGGGTTCACCGTCGTCGTCATGAAGCCCGGCGCGAGCCGGCAGAAGGCCAAGGTCATCTTCGACCACGGGCAGCGCAAGCCGGCGTGGCAGGATCACAGTGTGTCTCTCGCCCAGTTCGCCGGGCAGGAAGTGCGCCTCGAACTTCGCACGGATCGAGGGCGCACTGCGGCGCCCAACGGTGCCGCCGATCACGCGGCGTGGGGCAATCCGCGCATCGTCACCGGGCCGGAAGGCGGCGAGGAGACCGCTTTCGACCTGATAGCCTGGATCGACGACGCGACCACCGGAACCGGCACGAACGGGTGGGCCTTCGAGTACAACGAACGGACCATCGCGCGATCGACAGGCCTTCCGCTGATCAAGGGCCCCGTGGTGACGTCACCCTACTTCACCGTGCTCATGCTCAACGCATTGCAGGGCCAGGAACTCCCGGCCGAAGTGAACGGAGTTGAGGGCATTGAGGGCGGCGACAGTCTCGGCCTGAGAGCAGCCAGGGATGGCAATGCATTGCGGGCTTTGGTCTGGAGCTTCGCGCCTTTCGCCGACGGTCGGCGGAAGGTCACGCTGAATGTCCGCGATATCTCGGAAGCCCTCGCTCGCGACGGCAAGGTGCGCGTGCGACAGTGGCTGATCGACTCTACGCACACGAACGCCTGGCACGCGTATGGTGACAAGGAGAGACCTGCCGGGGACAGCTACAATCTGGAGAGCGGGGCTCTGGAACTCGTGGGGGATGAAGAGCGGTCGATTGCGGCCGACGGACTTCAGCTCAATCTGGAGATGGAGACTCTGGCCGTGCTGCTTATCGAAGTGTCGGCCTGCGAGTAACGGGGTCTGGGGCCGGGTGGAGCCCTAAGGTGTCCAATGCCTTGGTAGTCAGAACGTTAGTGCCCATATTACGAGCCGAGCCCGGCCTCGCGCAGGGCGCATGAAAGGACAATACTGATGAGCGACCAGCGACCCAATATCGTGCTGATGGTGGCCGACGACCATGGCCTGGACACGGGGGCCTACGGCAACCAGGCAATTCGCACTCCGAATCTGGACGCGCTGGCGGCCGACGGGGTGCGCTTCACCAACGCTTTCTGCACCACGGCGTCTTGCGCAGCCAGTCGAAGCGTCATTCTCACGGGCATCTACAACCACGCCAATGGGACGTACGGGCATACTCACGGGTGCCACCATTTCGCGTGTTTCGACGATACCGTGACGCTGCCGGCCCTGATGAATGACGCAGGATACCGGACGGCCCGAGTGGGGAAGCAGCACTACGCGCCTGAGAGCTTGTTCCCGTTCCAGCATGGGCATCCCCAGGGCAAGTTCGGGCGCGACGATGTGCGGATGTCCGATGCTTGCCGCGAGTTCGTCAAGGGCGATGAGCCTTTCTTCCTGTACTGGTGCTCCATGAACCCGCACCGGGGTGGCGGCCCCCTGCAAGAGCATCCCTGCAAGCCCGACCGCTTCGGCAACCCAGTCGAACCCTTCCCCGGTGATCGGGAGCAGACGTTCAGCGACGACGAGGTCGCTGTTCCTCGTTACCTGCCTGACTCGCCGGAGGCCCGGGCGGAGCTGGC
>JALGSS010000624.1 GCA_029821745.1 Candidatus Zipacnadia bacterium | reverse complement strand
GAACCACCCCACGTAATCGGTAAGATTTCGGCAAGGTTCTCCCGCACGGATACTGGTGGCCCCCACTAAATGTTAAGATCACATAGATGTTGCTTATGAACGCCCCAATATCGCAGTCAGGGGACGGGCCAATGGACCGGAGAGTCGTGCATCGTATCGACAACCTGCTCGTGCTTGGTGGGGTGGTCGCGCTCATCATCGTGGGCGTGGCCGCCGTCAAGCCGGGCCGACCCGTACTGACCGTGTGGTCGTGCGGCAGCAACTATGAGAGCATCTCGGACTTCGCGAGGCAGTTCGAGGCGAAGTACCATTGCCGTGTCCGCTACACCGCTGCGCCGGTGCAGTATCTGCTTGAGAACGCGCTGGACAGCCCCAATCCTCCGGACGTGATGGTCGGACGGGCCGGGCCCGGCTGGGAGGCCCTACGACAGGCCGGGAAGCTGGCGAAGGGCCCGGTGTTCTTCGGCATGGACCCCTACACGATCGTCACGCCGAGAGATAACCCCGCAGGGATCGCGAGCATTGAGGATCTGGGGCGCCCGGGCGTTAGAGTCGCTGCCTCGCCACAGGCCATGCGACCCCGGGGAAAGTGCATCGGCCACTTGATGTGGGCGGTCTCGGACAAGTTCTTCCCCGGACTGGATGAGCGCTGGGAGAACAACTCCCAGGGCTACGTGCAGTGTGGCCGGAAGCTGCTCGACCCGGTGATCGCGCGGGAGGTCGATGCGGCTGTGGTGCCGCGGTGCATGACGAGCTGGCCGTCGGCCGAAGGGAAGATCGAGGTCATCCCGATCAAGCCCGAACATCTGCTGTCCCTGAAGAAGTGCCGGGCGACGATTCCCCAGTGCTGCGCAATTCTCACTTCGCCCCGACAGCCCGAGCTTGCCGAGAGGTTCATCGAGGAGATGACCGGCGAGATCGGCACGCGGGTATTCCCCGAACACGGCTACCTGCCGATCAACAGCCCCCAGGCGCAGGAACTGAAGCCACTCATCATGGTCTTCAAGCCCAAGGACATAGCGGGGTGGCAGACGCACATGGGCCACGGCCTGTACGAGGACGGGGCACTCTACCCCGCCTTGCGCCGGTTCCTGCACGTGATCCACACCTTCGGCCCCACCCACTATGACGCCAGGTCCCGCTTCTGGGCCGGCAAGTGCCTGCAAGCCATCGGCAATGGTGAGGCCGCCCGCCTCGAGTGGCAGCGGGTGATCGACGAGTTCCCTCGCAAGGGCAAGCTCGAGTGGGTGAGCAAAGTGCTTCACGTCGGCAAGCCCGTGCCGGGCATCGAGAAACTGCCCGAGACTGAGTGGGTCAAGAAGGCCCGCGCGGCCCTTGCGGAAAGCCCGGGCAATGGCGCGTTCAGCAACGAGCACACACGATTCATGAAGGCGTTTCAGCTCACCCATGAGCCTGTGATGGAGGGCGATCCGGCGAAGAACGGGACCCGTAACCTGCAGCTCGGGAAGGACCTCTTGGAGGCCGGGCATTATGTCGGCGCGACCCGTGACCTGCTGAAGGTTCTCTCCCTCAACTACCCCAGCAGACACATGCGGCAGGCGCGGTTCTGGCTTGGGGTCACGTCCCATCTGCGCGGTCTCCCGAGTGTAGCGGCTTCCGACTGGCGCGAGCTGTCCTCCGGGGATGACCAGTGGGCTCAGTGGGCGCAGAAGGCTCTCGAAATGGCCGGCGATACCCGGACCGAGGACACCATCGTGACCTCGGTCCCCATGCCTCCCTGGAAGCCCGCTTACGAGACGCACGTGGCGCGTGGCATGACCTACGGAATGTCGCTTTGGAGGCATCACTTGCCGCTCTACTGCTTCAAGGAGATGACGAAGGTCCTCGAGGGCATCTACCAGAAGCCCGGCAAGCTTGCGCCGATGGCCCGGTATCGAATGGGCATCTGCTGCCTCGCCCTGGACAAGCCGGAGGCCGCCCACAGCGAGTGGACGCTGCTGCAGCGCTGTTACCCCGATGCCAAAAGATGGGCCAATATGGCCCGTGAGGGGCAGGCGAAGCTGCCTCCCAAACACCATAAAGACATGCCCTTCGTGGCCAAGTTCGCGACCCCCGAGGCGATCAAGGACCTCAAGCAGCCGCCCAAGTCGTCCTTCGGTAAGCGCTTCAAGGGTGCCGAGGAGTTCTTCAACATCGGGCTGTTTGAGGACGACACGTGCCTGCTCGAGTACTGGAAGGTCATGACCGTGACGGACCCCTCCCAGGAAAAGAACAAGAAGATCAGGCCCATGGCCGAATTCAAGGCCGGCCTGGTTTGTCGCAAGGTCGGTCGTGAGGAAGCGGCGCGGCGGCACTTCGAGAACGTGGCCGGCAAGTACCCCGATCATAAGGCCTCGAAGCTCGCCGCCAAGGCGCTGTCGAAGGGACGTGGATAGCATGCAGCCTGTCACCATCTGGCGCAGAATCACGCAGATCGGCTTCTTCGTCGTCACTGGGGAATGGCTGGCAATCGGATGGTTGCGGTGTCCCTTCGGCGTACCCTTCGTCTCGTGTCCGAGCTGCCCGTCCACCGACTGTCCGGGGAAGTACTTGTTTGTCCCCTTCCTGTTCATCATCGGCCTGGGGAGCCTGCTGTTCGGCCGTGCCTTCTGCGGCTGGGGGTGTCCGATGGGCCTGGTCGAGGATGTCCTCGGCAAGCTGCCCAAGCCCGGGGAGAAGTTCAGGCAGCGTTTCGCCAGGGCCGATGCGGTGCTCAAATGGCTCAAGTGGCCGATGCTGGCCTTCGTGATATGGGCGGTCTTGACCTACAACTACCAGCCCTTGCACCGATCCTGGGAGTACGTGGTTCGGACGGCCTCGATCTTCAATCTGCAGTCGTACCAGTTGGCCTGGGAGATTGGCGGAGGCGCCTACGCCATCCGTTTCTGGCTGCTGGTGGTGGCCCTCGTCGGCGGGCTGCTGATCAGCCGCTTCTGGTGCCGGTACCTGTGTCCTCTCGGAGCGCTGCTCTCCATCTTCAATCGCTTCAGCATCTTCCGCGTGCACAAGGACGAAGACGCCTGCATCCACTGCGGGAAGTACCCCCGCGAGTGCATCCAGTACACAGTACCCGAGACTCAGGACTGCATCGTCTGCGGCGACTGCGTCCGCTCATGCCCCGCCAAGTGCATCAGCTTCGGACCACGTCTGGCCGCGAAGAAGCAACCCGAAGAGGCCGAGCAGCCGACCGACAACTGAGCGCTGGCGGACACAGGACATCTCACAGGGCGCTGGAGGCACTAAGCCTCCGGCGCCCTTTATGCCCGAAGCTCAGCGAAGCTGAAAGGAGACACAAATCATGCAGGTTGGGTTCGCTCGCACAGATGTCACCCCTGCGATCGGCAAGGAAGTCCCTGGGAGCCTGAGTAAGCGCTACGGCACCACCATTCACGACCCACTCTACGCCTCGGCGATGGTGGTCGATGACGGGACAACACGCGTCGCCCTTGTGGGCCTGGATAACCTGTCCGTGAAGCGCAGCGTCGTCGAGGGCGCCCGCAAGATCATCGAAGAGACCTGCGGCATCCCCGCCGGCAACGTCATGGTGGGGGCCTCGCACACCCACAATGGCGGGCCGTGCGTCGGCGCACTCGAGGAGGAGTTCGAGCAGGCGGAGAACCGCGAGCTGTGCCTGGAGCTGATGCGCACGAGCCACACAGCCCCCGATCCATGCTACCTGGAGGAGCTCAAGAGCCAGATCGCCGGCGCGGTGATCATGGCCGATCAGCGCAAGCAGGACGCGATGCTTCATGTGGGTAGCGGCTGCGAATCCAGCGTT
>JALGSS010000623.1 GCA_029821745.1 Candidatus Zipacnadia bacterium | reverse complement strand
GATACGTGAAATCAGTTCCTTGCCTGCGCTGGGCGATCGCCAGGGCCAGGGTCAGCGGCCCCACGCGGCCCATGTACATGGCCACGATGATCGCCAACCGACCGAATGGCGTCAGTCCGGACGTGACGCCCGTCGAGAGCCCCACGGTGGCGAATGCCGACGTTGCTTCGAACAGGATATCGAGGAATGCGCCGCCTTCGGAGACCGACAGCATGAAGGTCCAGACCAGCACCGACAGCCCGAAGACGATCACGATCCCCACAGCCCTGTGCCGCACGTCTTCCGGGACCGACCGGTGGAACATGTGCACTTTGGACTCACCCATGATCATCGCTCGCCCGACTGCGGCGAGCGGCGACGACGGCGGCGGTTGCGGTCTTGATGCCTCCGCCGGTCGATCCCGGCGAGGCGCCGATGAACATGAGCAAGACGATCAGGAACTTGGTCGCCTCGGCCAGAGACGCCATCGGCACCGTGTTGAAGCCTGCAGTGCGCGGCGTGATCGACTGGAAGGCCGTGACGCAGACGCCCTCGAGAATGCTGCGCTGGGCCAGCAGATTGTTCCACTCCAGCAGCCAGAACCCCAGGTACCCTAGGAGAAGCAGCACGGCCGTCGTCCATAACACGAGCTTGCTATGCAGGGACAGCCTCGCCCGTTTGCCGCTGATGCGGAGCCGCAGGTGGTGCAGGATATCCAGCACTACCGGGGCGCCGATGCCTCCGACGACGATCAGGACGGCGATGATGGCATTGACCGAGAGGTCCGCGGAGTAGTCCTCCAGGCTATTGGAGAACAGGCTGAAGCCGGCGTTGCAGAAGGCGGAGATCGAGTGGAACACGGCGAGCCACGCGGCTTTGAGCGGAGCCACACCGCCGATGACCCAACGCAGGTACAGGAAAGTGGCCCCCACCGCCTCCATGATGAAGGCGTACAGGGCGATGAGGCCGAGCATCCGCCCGGCCGCGTGAGGGTCCTCCGCCACGAGTGTGTCGCGCACGATCATCCGCTGCCGCATCGAGACACGCTGGCCCATCGCGACCCCGAACAGCCCGGCGAGGGTCATAATCCCCAGCCCGCCAAGCTGGATGAGCAGGAGAATGATGAACAACCCGAAGCCGGAGAAATCTTGGGGCGTGTCCTTCACGATCAGCCCCGTCACGCACGTCGCGGAGGTCGCAGTGAAAAGTGAATCGAGGATACCGATGGAGTGACCTGTGGCGCTGGCTTCGGGCAGAGACAAGAGCAGCCAGCCGGCGGTGATCACGAGAAGGAAGCTCATCGCCACCGTGGCCGGGGGACTGAGCACCACGGCGCGCACGGTCGGCGAGTACTCGCGGGCCAGGACGCGGGAACGCAGGCGCACAGCGAAGAAGACCAGCAATGCCTTGCCCAACGCGCTCACTGCCGACGCGGCCGGGAATTGGCTCTTGAACACGAGAGTGACGACGAGCTCGGCCGCCGACACCGCGGCGAACACACCCACAGCCCACAGGTCGGTGCTGATCGGGAGCGGCAGAAGATCGCGTTGGGCGATCGCGGCACGGGCGCGCCGCGCGGCCGTCAGGAATATGTAGGCAACCACCAGGTCCCCGACGCGCACAAGTGTCATGCCCGACGAGCCCAGCTCGAAACGCAGCGTCACCTGCAGAATCAGCAGCAGGAGCGCGAATGAGCCCGCCAACCACACGAGGCCGTAGCGGATCTGGTGTTGTTCGCGCGCGGAGAGATGGTCCATAGATGGTCACACCGGCGGCATCCGTCGAAGCCCCCACTCGCATCCCAACAGTGCCCGGGGGCGATCAAGTGACGCGGGAAGGATAGGATTGCGGTGGAGGCCTTGTCAAGCAGCGAGGAGTCCGGGCGCGGCAGACAGAATATGTAATGGAGGTATTTGAAGCGGTACACGCCTCCCCAAGAACCCCGCAGGCCACCGGCCTGCGGCACAAGGAGATGGTCTCGCATGGCGAAGTACGTCACGCTGGATGACATGGACCTGAGTCTTGGCAAGCGGACCAGACTGCACCGGCTCTTGTATGAGCACGGCCCCGGAAACGGCACGCTACTGCTGCTCCCCATCGACCAGGGCATGGAGCATGGCCCCGTCGACTTTTTTGCGAACCCCGCCAGCGGCGATCCCGAATACCAGGCGAAACTGGCCCTCGAGGGTGGCTACTCGGGGATCGTGTACCAGATCGGCCTCGCGAGGAAGTACATGCGGCCGTATGCGGGCAAGGTGCCCTTGGTGCTCAAGGTCAACGGCAAGACGAACATTCCTCCCGATGACGAGGCGCTCTCGCCTCAGACAGCCACCGTAGAGGAGGCCGTGGCCCTCGGGGCGGATGCCGTCGGCTACACACTGTACGTTGGCTCCCCGGCCCAGGCGGAGGATTTCATCCAACTCACCGAGATCCGCAATGAGTGCGACCGCTTCGGCATGCCACTGATCGTCTGGTCATACCCGCGGGGTGCGGCTGTGGAGTCGAAGGGCACTCGCGATTCGCTATATGCAATCGACTACGCCGCACGGATGGCCTGCGAACTCGGTGCCGACCTCGTCAAACTGAACATGCCCAAGCTCGACCACGCCAAGGTCGGTGAGCAGCCCAAGCCGTACAACGAGCTCAGTCTGACCCAGCAGGAAGCCCTCGACAAGATCGTCGCCTCGGCGGGCAAGACGATGGTGCTCGTCTCGGGCGGCTCGAAGCTCAGCGACGAGGACCTCATCGAGAAGGCCGATATGTGCATGAAGGCCGGCGCCACGGGGCTGATCTTCGGCCGCAACATGTGGCAGCGTCCGTGGGATGAGGCGCTGGCAATCACCGCGAAGGTCAAGCAGATGCTGGCCCAGCACAGCCGGTAGGGCAACTGGCCCGAGCCCTGGAGGGAGGAATTGATGACTGACAAGGAGCCCAGGCGCATCAAGAGCCCCGCTGAGATCAAGGTCTGTGTGGAGTGTGGCTACGAGGGCGGCTTGCACGTCATCTTCAGCCCTGCACCCTCGGCGGCAACCGCGGAGATGCTGATGGACCTGAAGTGTCCGGGCTGCGGTGTGGTGCATGAGGTTGGGCTGGGCGTCTCGCAGGTGCGGGAGGGCTGAAACCGCCGCTGTGCCCCCGGAGGAGCGCTCGCTGCCTGGGGCCCGCACGTTGCGTGAGCAACGGAAAGGGTGTAGAATGCTCCATGCACGATGGTCACTACCACGCGGGGAATGAGCCCGACCGAGAGAAATCTCAACAGCTCCGTTTCGCCATTGTGCTGACGGCCGTCGTTCTGGTGGGGGAAGCAGTCGGTGGAATCTGGACGGGCAGCCTCGCATTGTTGAGCGATGCAGGGCACGTTCTGTCGGACGTCATGTCCCTCGCGCTCAGTCTGTTTGCGATCCGTCTTGCCTCACGGCCACCCACGGGACGCTTGACGTACGGACTGCATCGCGCGGAGGTCTTCGCCGCGCTGCTCAACGGGCTCGCGCTCCTGGGGATCTGCGTCATCATATTCCGGGAGGCGTATGCACGTCTCGGCGCGCCGCCTGAGATCAAATCCGTCGAGTTGCTCATCTTCGCCCTCGTCGGACTAGCGGCCAACTGGCTCGTTCTCGTGCGGCTTGGCGGCCACGCTCACGACGACATCAATCTCCGTAGCGCGTACCTGCATGTCCTGGGTGACTTGCTCGCCTCGATCGGCGTCGTCATTGCCGCGCTGATCATCACATTCACAGGCTGGACGATCGCCGACCCGATCATCAGCATCGTGATCGGGTTGCTTATCCTCGTCGGTG
>JALGSS010000622.1 GCA_029821745.1 Candidatus Zipacnadia bacterium | reverse complement strand
GTGACGGCCATTGGCTGCAACCCATTCCCTCCGAAGAGCGGGTTCTTCCGTGGGCTCATCGACGAGGTGCGGGTCGAGGCCCAGGCCTTGACGCCCGAGGCGCTGCTCCCGTAGGACGATCGCTCCATGGAAGGAGGACCGTGTCTACATGCTGAGGAAAGGTCCTCCCCTGTTTGAGGTCGGCTGCACACGAAAGTGAGAAGGGCCCACGTACCCGGCCAGGCTGGAAGGGAACGTCTCAATATACGTTTCGCATTCGCCGCGATAGTCCTTCTGGCGTCGCGTAGCGCCTTGGCTTGGCAGGCGACCATCCCGGGGACGAACAGGTAGCGACGCGCTCGACCCCTCAGATGCAGTCACTCTCGAAGCAAGGGACGCAATCTCACATGTACCAGTTCCAACCGGACAACATCTACATCACTCAGTGGGCCGCCAGGAACCCGGAATGCGTGACCAGAGCCGAACGCATGATGCGGGCGATGGGCCGCGACGACATGCAGGAGGTGGACGCGGCGGGTCTTGCCGCCGTCATCGCCGAGCGCAACTGGGCCCCCGGTGAACGTACGGGATGGTTCGGCCCCGAAATCCACCGTGATTTCGTCTTCAACGCGTACCAGTGGGACAAGGCCCAGCTCGACGCGACCCTCGCAGTCAGCCCGGCGCTGCGCGTGTGGAGCATGGCGGGGCACGGTCCGTGGTCCTTCCGCAACGACGCGTACGCATCGAAGAACATGTCCACGGCGTGCCAGTCGGCGTGGGAGTTGCACTCGGCGTGGGGATGCCTGCATGGCTGCAAGTACTGCCACATTGGTGGCGTCGTCAACCTGATGCTCAATCTCGAGGAGCTGCGCGACCATCTCCCCGAGATGTTCGCCCTCGCCCCCGACCAGAAGCTCTACAAGTACGACAATCAGACCGACACGATCTGCTTCGAGCCTGAATACGGCGCGTCGGAGACGATGGTGCCCTACTTCGCCGAGCAGTCCGACCGGTACCTGATGCTCTATACGAAGAGCGACAATGTGGAGCACCTCCTCGATCTGCCTCACAACGGGCAGACCCTCATCAGTTGGAGCCTGTCGCCCCAGGCGACGTGCGAGCAGGTTGAGCTCGGAGCGCCGGGGATGCACGAACGCATTGCGGCCGCCGTGGCATGCCAGGAAGCGGGGTACCACGTGCGCCTGCGCTTCTCACCCATCGTGCCCCTGGTCACGTGGCGCGACGATATAAGCGCGATGATCCGGGCCATGTTCGCACGCCTCGCACCCGAGCTCATCACCATCGACGTCCTGGGTTGGATGCGTCCCTGGCAGATGTTCAACGCCATGGACGTGGACGCCTTTGATCCGCGCTTCCGCGACGAAGCGTACGCGGCTCACGAAGCGGGCGAGGAGAAGCCGGGCAAGCACTTCTTCTCCCACGGGCTCCGCAAGGAGATCCTGGAGACTGTCATCGGCGAGGTGCAATCCATCGCATCGAATACGCCGCTCTCCCTGTGCAATGAGACCTTCCAGATGTGGGAGGAACTCGGACCGGGACTCGGGATGACCGCCCACAACTACGCCTGCTGCTGCGGCCCGGACAGCGTCCCCGGCTGCCGGGGTCTCTGACACTGAACACGACAGAGCGCCAGGCTCCCGGGCTTCCGCCCCCGCCTGGCGCTCATGTCTGCTCCGATGATGGGCACTGAGACGTTACGGCAGCAGTTCCAGAACGCCTCCCCTGTCGACCTGCCACGTGCAGCCGCCGGTTCCCTGCCACATCTGCCAAACCGGTCCGGCTGACTTACGGGCGCTCAGGTTCAGGGCGAGCTTCTTGTGTTTGGCGGGATCAATTCCCAAGGATGCGAAGGGAATCCGCCACTCCGTCGTCCAGCGCGTCTTGTCCACGACCTTCGCCTTGTAGACGACCTCCTGAGCCGCCGCCTGCACCGCTTTCTCAGGCGCCCCGGCCTCGTCACTGCTCTCCATATGCCCCGACGGGAAGCCGCGCAGGATGAGGATCGGCGCGCTCTTGCCCGCACCCGGGTTGCGGATCGCGATCTCCACGGCGTCATCCTGGCCCCACTGGTCTCCCATGCGCAGAGGCTTTGCGGGGTCGACTTCATTGTCGATTGCGACGAACAGGCAGTGGTCATCCCACCTGATCCATGCCAGACTCGCAGGCTTTGACTTCTCGCCGCGCATACCCTCCTGGATCACCAGGGCCTCTTCTCGACTGCCCCATTCGCCGGCATTGATCTGGCCGTCGATGGTCACGCCCGCAGCGCCTTTCTTGACCTTCGCAACGGGCGTGGGGCCCGACTGCATGGACACGGGCGCTGGTGGTGCCTGCATGGGCCGCACGGTGTGCTCCACAGGCCACGACGCCCGCAAGGGACTGTCGTAGACGCCGATCTTGTCGATGGGTATCCGCTTGAACCCCATCTTGTAGGCCGGCGAATCGTCGCGCAACTGGAAGTTGAGGTTCTCGCGGTCGGCGAAATGGGGATCCTCGTCGAACAGGTTGTCCTCGAGGGTCACGTAGCGCTTGGCGATGCCGTCGATGTCGTTCCAGCGCTCGCCCACGGACACGTTCCGCGCGACGAGATTGCCCTTCGGGGCCGCGGGCTCGTCCTCCCACGTGTTCACGAGCCTGGGGTAGCGAGACCGCCACAGATCGCCCTTGTAGGGCATCGCGTCGAGCCGCGTCTTCATAGTGGTCGGAACGGAGCCCTTCGCCCAGCCCATCGCGCGGGAATCGATGTGAATGGACCGGGGGCACTCCACGAAGATGTTGTTCTCGATCGTGCAATCACGCCCGCCGCCGATGAACGCCGCGCGGGTCACCTTGTAGAAGACATTCCCGTAGATCATCGTGCCCGAGAACATGTCGTCCAGGTACACGCCCACACAGCCCCGCCCCTCGAAGCCGTTGATGTGGTGCATGTAGTTGTGGCGGATCGTCGTGCCACGCTGGGTCCAATCGCGCCCCGTGTAGATGGCCCCCGCATCGTTGGACTCATAGCAGACGCTGTGGATTTCGTTGAACTCGATGACGTGGTCGTTGCCGCCGAAGCCCATGCCCATATGGGGAGCATTGTGGATCAGGTTGTGCGAGGCCCGGTTCCCAACGCCACTGAGCGTGATTCCCGGCCGGTAGACACGCTGGATTCTCGCGTAGTGGTGGACGTGGTTGTTGTGGGCGTACAAGTGCCCGGGCGTCAGCGTCTTCCTATCGCCGCCCGCCAGAGAGATGCCGCCCGCACCTGTCTGGTAGATGTCGCAGCCAATGATGCCATGATGGGTTCCGCTGGCGGTGATTCCCCAGCCACCCACGTTCCTCAGCGTGCAGGCGGCCACCATGTTTCTCGTTCCACCGCTGATGGAGACGGCCGTGCCCCGCGCGGCCTCGAAGATGAACCCGCGCAACGTCACGCAAGACGCATCT
>JALGSS010000621.1 GCA_029821745.1 Candidatus Zipacnadia bacterium | reverse complement strand
TCAGCCCCTCCGAGAAGCCGAACACGAACACGCCGATGAGCGCTATCATGTTGATGATGAAGAGCACGACACCCCATGTGTTCCACACGGCCATGGTCTCGCGGAACTGGGCCAGGCTGTCGAAGCGCCGGTTTTGCCACGCAAGCCGATGGCCCGAGGAGCCTAGCCAGATGACGACCCCGATGACCACGAACAGGCCCACAAAGGGGATTTTCCCCAGCAGGATGACGAGAGAGCCCCAAACGTGGTTCACGATGCCCCAGATCAGCGGGATTCCTGCGCCGCCCCAGCACCACCCCATGCCCACGACCTCCGCGGGCGCCGGGCCTCCCGTGCCCGAGTTATTGATGTCCTGTGCATACGCCGCGTATGGGTCCGGTGGCGGAGCAGGCCCCGCGACGGGCGGGTACGTGGGCGCAGGTCCGGGAGGAGGCACCGGAGCGCCGGGCGTGGGCGCTTGCTGCTGAGGCTGACCGCAGTGCGTACAGAACCGGTCGCCCGGCTGCAGACGGGAACCGCAGCCCGTGCAGGTCGCCTCAGTCACAGGGCGGGTCGCGTAGCCGCCAGGCGGCACACGGGTCTTCAATGTGCCGGTTTGCCTCGGCTGTTGGGCGCCAGGGCGCAGTCCCGCCGCTTCCTCAGCCATGCGCTTGCAGCGTGGGCACTCCTTGTCGAAAGGGGACAGTGCGTACCCACACCGGGGACAGTCCATCGGTTCACACCTCGCAGACACAGGTCGAAAGGGGACAGTGCGTACCCACACCGGGGACAGTCCATCGGTTCACACCTCGCAGACACAGAACATAGACTTCGCGTGCACATAGAGTTGTCCCGACGTGTCAGCAGACCTCCTAGACGCGGAAACCCATGCATTGCATCTAGCTGTGGCGCTGCGTTTGGGTGTTGACGTTCCCGCCGGCTTCGCATAAGCTACGCATTATTCGCCCAGCACTGCGGCTGGGTGCGCCAGATTCCTCCCCGACGCTCTTAAAGGCGGCAGGAACCCCACGCACCTTTCTCCCGCTGGAACCGGCGGCTGCAAGGCTGACGACACAGATACGATACATGGAGGCGTTTACTGTGCAGTACCGAGAAATCGGCGACACCGGCATCATGGTCTCAGCCCTTGGGCACGGTACGATGCGCTACAAGGACGAGCAGAACGCCGCGGAGATGATCCACCACGGGCTTGAGTTGGGTATGAACTACTTCGACATCGGCCCGGCGTACTCATTCAAGTCTTTCGACAACAACGCCGAGGCGTGGGTCGGCAGGGCAATCGCCGACGTGCCCCGCGAAAAGATGGTTCTGTCCAGCAAGGCCCAACCCCGGCATGGCGACGGCCGAATTGAGGCCGGCCTCGGCGTCGACACCCGCGACGAGATGTGGCAGTGCATCGAGAACTCGCTCAAACGCACCGGCCTGGACTACCTGGACTTCTACCAGCTCTGGGACATGAGCGCCGATGATCACTTCGACGCCGCCTGCGTCGGCGACGATTCGCCGCTTCAGGCGATGCGCGAAGCCAAGGAGCAGGGCCTCGTCAAGCACTTGGGATTCACCACGCACGACCCCTCGCCTGACGATGTGATCCGCTGGCTGGAGCAGATTCCGGACTTCAAGTTCATCACTGTCTACTACAACTTCAGCGACACGAACCCCGAAAAGGTCATCAACTACGCCTACGAGCATGGCATCGGCACCTGCATCATGGGCCCGCTGCGCGGTGGAATCCTCGTCGGCAATTCGCCCGTGTTCGCCAAGGCACTGCCGGAACTTGAGGGCATGCCGGTCCAGGAGATCAGAACGCGGCCGTCGCGAGTCTCGAAGCGCCCATGACCGCCGAGCAGCGCAAGCAGTTCGTCGACGCGTTCCAGGAATTCACCCAGGGCGAGCCGCTCTGCACCGGCTGCCGCTACTGCCAGGGCGTTTGTCCCGAACATCTGTCCGTCTACACGATGATGGGCACCTGGCAGCACGCCGTCGTCTTCGGCCTTGAGGGCGCCAAGAAGCAGGTGGCGCGAATGTACCAGAGCGAGCGCGCCGACCCGGCCAAATGCATCGCGTGTGGCGCCTGCGTCGAGAAGTGCCCGCAGAACCTGCCCATCCCCGAGCGGATGGCAGATCTGGCCCGGATGGCCGAGGAGGCCCACAACGCCGCCGAAGCGTAGGCCACCTGCGCGACGCCGCTCTCGCAAGCCTTACTCACAGCCGCGTTCCCTTCGGAGCGCGGCTGTTTCCGTTCAACAGGGAACTCAGTCGACCATCGCCGAGTCACAGGGGTACTGCTTGAGGAGCGACTGGCGCCGGGCCTGTGGGCCCGGTCAGAACTGGGAGGGTTCCACCGATGAGAGCCACCCGCACCGTGCTTTTGCTACTTGCCGTGACGGCCCCAACAATCTCCATGGCCGATGGCGGCTTTTTCCCGGTGTATGGAGGCACAGGCAATTCGGCAGACCAGCGGGCGGTGATCATCCGCGACGGAGCCCGCGAGACGCTGGTCCTGCAGACAGCGCGGGATGGCGAGGTAGGAGACTTCGCCTGGATCATCCCGACCCCGAGTCTCGTTACGCGTGCCGACGTGTCCGAAGGCGATCCACGCTTGTTCGATGAGCTTTACTACCTCACCGAGCCCCGCGCCATCGCCAAGACTCGGGGTGGCGGAGGGGGATTCGGGTGCTCTGGAGGGTCGAGCCCCGCAAACGATACAGCCTACGGGGGCGTCTCGCTATGGGACGAGTTCGCGGTCAGCGACTACAGCGTGGCGGTGTTATCCGCAGACGATTCCGCGAACCTTGGCCGCTGGCTGGATGACAACGGGTATGTGATGCCCGACGGGGCCGGCGACATCCTCGACTACTACATCGCCCGGCAGTGGTACTTCGTGGCGGTGAAGGTCAGGCCTGAGCCGGGCCCGGCTGCGGCCGGCGCGAGTCCGGATCCCGTGCCCACATCCCTCAAGCCCCTGCAGATCAGCTTCAGCACCCCCGAGATCGTGTTCCCGATGCGTATCTCTGCCGTCAGCAGCCGGCGCGAGGTCTCGGTGCTGCTGTATGTGTTCGCGCCCCACCGTGTGATCAGCGAGAACTACCCAACGGTGCAGGTGAAGGCCGGCTCAGACTGGTCGGGCGTGTCCTTCAGCAGCTACTACGCGCGCAAGTTCCGCGAAGCCCTCGACGAGGCCGGGCCCCGGGGCCTCGTGACTGAGTACGCCGCGCCGGTGGATGCATGGTGGATCAGCAGCCGCCGGGACCTGCTGCCTCTGGACACCGGCAAGTCGTGGTTCCTGACGCGGCTTCGCACGATTCTCGCCCCCGAGGACATGGTGGACGACATCATTCTCGTCCAGGCGCGTTCGGATGACCGCTTCACCGTGGATATCGTCGCGTCAGCCCCGCGGGCGCACCCACTCCGGCTCGCGGGGGCGTCCCTGCTGCTGATCGGACTCGTCATGTATCAGCGGCGTCGGGGGGATATGCACTGGCTCCGGTCACTGCTCGCCCTCGCGCTCATTGCGAGTATCGCCCTCTGAACCCCCAGATCCGAGTCCCAGGGAACAACGACAAATGAAATCTCGTTATATACATTGCCGTCTATGGATCACCGGTTGCAGGAAAATCACGCGGAGGTACAGCAGATGAATAAGAGGACGCTTGGCCTGATCGCTGTCGCGGTCGCTATTGGTGTCATACTGGCGGCGGTGGCTGCTGTTGCGCAGGGCCCCGCTGCAAGTTGTGGGGGTTGCAGAGCGGCTGCTCCGGCGAAGGCTGCAGCGCCGAAGGCCGACGCAGGCCCGGCCGTTGACAAGTCCGGCCCTGGCGGCTGTGGTGGGCAGTGCGGTGGAGCAGGCAAATGCGGCGGGCACGCCCGCAGTATGGGCATGGGTATGGGCATGACGCAGGGACCCGTCGAGGTCACCGTTGAGTCCCAGCGCATCTGGAAGAGCATCGAGAAGCTGATGGTCAAGCAGCATCGCGCGGTGTGGGATATGTTCCGGCTCCAGAGCCGTGGGGACGTTGACCAGAAGCAGATTGATGCGAAGATTGCCGAACTACAGAAACTCAGCGCTGACTTGGCAGGGCAGAACGAGGCACTTGCCGAGTTCCGTTCCGTAGACGCCGGCGCCGGCTGCCCGATGGCGGCCGCAGGCAAGTGCGGCGGGAAGCGCCCGATGGATGGCACGGGTTGCGGACCCAAGCAGGGCCGCGGCCACGGAGCCGGCAGGGGCTGCTCGGGCAACTGCGGATGAGACTGCGGCAAGTAAGCGAAGTCGGCACATAGTTCCTGGCTGACGGAAAACAATGACGGCACGACCGAACTGTGCTCTCTGCATGGCTCGAGTGTGCCGTCGTTTTCGTGTGTGGGCAGGCGCAACTCCACCCTCCTCTCCCCGTCTCAATCCCCTTCGTGAAGGAGTGCCCGCCTCTCGCCCCGAAGTAGTCGCTCAGTAGTACACAGACCATACCGCTGAGGTGAGTCTGATGGGTGCCGACATTGCGGACCAGGTCGCCATCGTTACAGGCGGCAACCGTGGCTACGGGAAAGGGATCGCGGGGTCCCTGAAGGACTGTGGCGTTGACGTATGGATCACGGGGCGCGACGAGGCCAAGCTCGAAGCCGCCGCACAGGACTTGGGCGTCCACGCCGTCAGGGCCGACGTGACAAGCCCGACCGACTGGGACGCCCTCATGAAAGACGTCCTGGCTACTGCGGGCCGCCTGGACATCCTCATCAACAACGCGGGAGCCGGGGTGCGCATTGCGCCGCTGCACGAGCAGAGCGATGAGGAGATCGACGAGTCTATCGCCGTCAATCTCACGGGGGCGATCTACGGCTGTCGGCGTGCCGCCGGAGTGATGAAAGGTCAGGGCTCGGGCACGATCATCAATGTCGCGAGCGTCTGTGCGACCCAGGCCTGGGGCGGGTTCAGTGTCTACTCCGCCGCGAAGGCCGGGATGCTGCAGTTGTCGCGATGCCTATACGCAGAGCTACGCCAGTTCGGCGTCCGGGTTACCACCGTCATCCCGTCGTGGGGCGCGACCGATTTCCGGGAAGCCGTCGGCATGGACCCGCGCCCGGAGGAAGAGGAGCGCCTGTGCATCCAGCCGGCGGAGCTCGGCGAACTTGTGACGAGCATCTGCGCTCTGCCGCCGCACCTGGAGATGCAGGAGGTCACCCTGTGGCCTCTGACGCAGGAAGTTGAGCCGCTCTAGCCGACGCCGGAACCCAGTGTGA
>JALGSS010000620.1 GCA_029821745.1 Candidatus Zipacnadia bacterium | reverse complement strand
GTGCCGGGCTCGAACTCGACGGCCCTGCCGGAGGGTCCGTCGATCCGCGTAGGTTCGCCCCACGCGAAAGCCCCCTTGACGGGCTCGAGCCACTGCCAGTTGAACCCTGAGCGCTCCCACCGCACTCCCGCTTCGGCGCAGAGCTTCAGGGCTTGCTCGCGAGCAGGTCCTACCGGGAAACCGGCGATGAAGCACATAACGCCGAAGGGCGAGTCCGGGTCCAGGGAGGGCTGCGTGCGCTCTTCACTCACGCTGAACCGGGCGCGTTCACTCCGCGAGCGTTCGCCTGAAGTCACCGAGAGCGTGACATCGTATGCGCCAAGGCGCTCCTCAGGCACGGCCAACGCGCGCTCCATGGTCTCTCCTGCGGCGATGAGGATAGGCAGGGCAAGCACCAGCCTGTCCTCGCCCCAGAAGTCTCTCACGCGCAGGGAAAGCGTGCCGCGTGAATCCGTGTCCGTGGGGTTCTCGATGCGGGCATTCAGCCGCACGGGCTCTGGTGGGTAGAACACGGGCGGCGTCAGCGTCGGCGTGACAGTCAATTCGAGCAAGTCGAGGGGCTCAATGTCGCTCTCGACTCTCAGGTCCGCGAACAGGACCGTGCCTTCGGCTGCAGCGCCGGGCGTCTGCGTGACAGCGATGGAGTCGAGCGTGATCGGGAAGACCATCGGGTGGCGCTCTTCGGCGTGACGGGCCAACTGACGCCATTTGTCCTCGGAGGCGAAGCCGACGGTCACCTCTTCCCACATCTCGCCATCCAACGCGCCCAGGCGCTTCTCATACGAGGCGCCGACCGCGTCGATCACTCGCACCTGGAGCCCATGTCCGGAGGCGTCGCCCTTGACATCGAAGGTGAGCGACTCACAGACGCCCGGGATGCGGCCCCCCGTCCAGCGGAGACCCAACCAGCCGCGCCAGACGATGCTGAAGTCGTAGGTCAAGGCGAGTGAACCGGACTTCCCCGCGGGCGCGTCGTCGGAGGCGGTCAGCGTCGTGTCCCCGAGGGTGTAGTTGATGCGCCTGCCGGTGGCCTCCCAGCTATCGAGGGATGTCAAGTCATCCAAGACGAACTGCGTTGGGGCCGCAGACGACAGAGTGGTCAGGCAGAGCGCCGCGACCAGCACTAGCGCGTGTCTCATGGTCGCCATCCCCTTCGATGTCAGGTCACTCGTCGCCGTAACGAATCGAGAGCGCAAGGTCCAGGAGCGTGACGGCCTGATTGCGGACCTTCACTGACTCCCAGAGGGCCTCGCCCACGCTGCCGCTGTTGGCCGCGCCGAACATCACGCCACTGCGACCATCGTAGCCAGGGCGCGTGAACTTCCCGGTCTCATCGATACACAGCTCGCCGTCCACGTAGACCAGGAGATTCTTGTTGCCGAACTCGAAGCGGTAGGTGTGGAAGTCGTCGGCGGTGTTCATAGAGTAGGATGGGCCGCCACCTCTCACCGCCAAGTGGTCCGGGAAGAACTGGACTTCCGCAGCGTTGAGGCCATTCTCCATCATGATGCTGCTCCAGCCCGTGAGTTGCTTCAGGCGAAGCTCAACCACCACGGTCTCGTCCGGGGCGACAGAGCACGGGTAGTAGTAGAACGCGTAGCTGCCGCCCTCCGTGCTGCGATCCGCGATGAGCAGCTTGCCGTCGACGATCTCCGCGACGCATCCATCGCCAAATCCGAACTTGCGCCATGGCTCGCCGGGCATGTCGCCGGCCTCGTACTCGACGGACCACTTGGCCTTGTCCAGCTTGTTCTCGTCTTGTGGAGGCACCCGCAAGGCGAAACGATTCGCGCCCGGCTTGATGAGGCGCGGCGGCACATCATAGTCCAGCCACCGACCCGCGACGGTCGGAGCGCCGAGCAGTTCATCGTTCACGGAGAGTTCGGCGCCGGCTGCCCCAAGGGTCTGCGCATGGCAGGTCACGGTCGGAGTCAGGCCGTTCTCCTCGGCCCATCCCATGTCGTCGGCGATGCGCATCTCCAATTCAACCAATTCGCCAGGCGGCAGGAGTCGCGGGTGGGTGGGCGTGAGGATCGGCAGATTGCGCAGCTCGTTGCCGCCTGCGAGATACCGGGACGGCACACCATCGCGCACGGTGACGAAGTAGAGCTTGTCCTTTGAGCGCAGGGCTTCGGGGTCGCCAAGCTCGCGCCAGACAGGGCCGCGCGGATTGAAGTAGTTGAACAGGTAGATCCCGTCGCCGCCGGCGGCCCATGCCATGGCGGCGCGAGCCCGGTAGCTCTCCATCGACGCGCGCCGGAACCGATCCTGGCCCTGCACGCGGGAATCACTCAGACACGGGTACACGGGCACGCCATGTCGATGCCCGAGGTCCACCAGGTACTCCCACTCGTTGAGCTGGAAGTAGCCCGTGCCGACGAGGATATCCACGAGGCCCTCGGACAGCCACGTCTCGATATCCAGGCCGATTCCCCTGCTGTACTCAACTGAATCGGGAACCCGCATGGCGACGAGAATCGGGCGCCCCCGGCGCATGCCCTCACGCTCGGTCATGGCGCGGATGCGGCGCATGAGATCGGTCATCATGTCCAGTTCGTCCTGCGTCGCAGCACCGCCCCACGCGACGGTCTTGAAGAAGCAGGCGTGGCGGAAGAAATCCATCTCCACGCCGTCGACGTCGAACTTCCGGCAGACCTCTTCGAAGAACCGGTAGCACAGTTCCCGAATCTCGGGGACCGCATAGTCGACCGAGGTCCACGTCCCGTGGGGAGGCATCTTGTCAGCAGCGCCGACGATGTAGTCCGGGTTGTCCAGCTTGAGCTTCGGCCGCAGCGGGGGACCGTACCCGCCGATCATCGCGTCATGGGTGTCGTTCATGCGCATGTCCCAGAAGATCTCGATGTCATTGGCATGGCAGAACTCGACCATGACCTCAATCGGGTCGATCCCTCTCTCCATCAACTGGGGCAACCCGTTGTTCGCGAAGATGCCTTCGGTGTTGGTGAAGGGAGTCATGACCTCGCTGTTGTGGAGCGCATCGCCGAAGCACAGGGAGTTGCTGTAGAAGATGCTGTCCACCTGGCTGCCGACGAGCGGCGAGGTCCGCAGGGCCAGAAGGGCTTCCCTGGTCGGCTCCTTCTTCGTGTAGATCACGTCATCGCCGTCATTGTTGAAGATCATCCGGCGAGGCCGGTGGGCGGCCTGCGTGCGCAGGCTGCGGAGCGTCTCAATGTCCAGACGCGGCTTGGCCGCGTCTGGGTCGGACTCCGCAGCCAGACAGGCGACTGCGGACATCAGGACAAACAGAGCAGGTACCCCGACGGTCAGGATGAGCTTCATCACTCACGACCTCCCTGTAGCGTGCGTCGGCTCAGTGCTGCACATCCGCGGTTCGTTTTCGGGTCGAATACGCCTGATCAGAGGCGGTCGGCGTTCAGCGCCACCTTGCGCATCGCTAGGCCGACCTTCTCCAC
>JALGSS010000036.1 GCA_029821745.1 Candidatus Zipacnadia bacterium | reverse complement strand
CGCAGGTCTTCAGCCAACCTACCCCCCGACCCCCTTCCTGCGAGGAATGGGGGGAACGGCAAGGCGGCCGATGCCGTCCGTTGCCGTGGGTGTCGTAGCCGCAGGTCTTCAGCCTGCGGCCGTTGCCTTATCGTGCCCCGTGCGCCCGGCAGCGCAGGCCGCCGGTGTGGAGGTCTGGCGAGCCCGGCCGGATACCTCGGGCCAAGGCTACGCAGTTGGGCCGCTCAGGACCTGAACTCTTCGGCCACCTCGACCATCGCGATGAAATTCTCCGCCGCCCGTTCCGTGTACGTGCCCGACGCGGTTCCCCCGAGCACGAACCCACTCCCTCCCGAATCCTCAATCAGCGCCCGGGCCATCCGGCAGACCTCGTCCCTCGAGCGCTTGTCGATGACCTCCATGTCGTCCAGATTGCCCACGAAGCACAGTCTGTCTCCGATGCGCGCCTTCGCCTCAGGGAAGTCGAAGTCTCCCCACGGCGCCGCTTCGAAGCAGTCGCAGGCGTCCATGCCGATGTCCGCCAGCAACTCCAGGTATGTCATCGTCGGCCCGTGATTGTGGTAGTACACCGTCGCCCCGTAGCTGTGCATGATGTCCGCGATCATCCGGTCCGGTTCGGTCACAGTCTGACGGTACGCGTATGGCCCAAGCTGGGTGCTCGCATACTCGCCGCCCAAGAGACGGAACGCATCAATCCCCGCCTTGCAACACAGTTCGGCCACGGCGCACAGCCGCTCGTTCGCCACATTGATCAGCGTCATGAAGGCTTCGGAATCGTCCGCCCACAGCAGCGAGAAGTCCTCCGGCGAGAAGAACTGCGCGGGAGTGCAGATCGCGTCCGCAAACCCGAACAGCACGATCCCCTCGTCACCGATCCGGTCCTTCCATGCGTTGAACTGAGTCGGGTCAATCTCTTTGACGGGCTCGTACGGGATCGATAGCAGTTTCTCGATGTCATCGGCCGTCTTGCACGGGAACTGCACCTGCACCGACGTGATCTCCGTCCGCTGGTGCACGCTCACCATCTCGCCCTTCGGCGTTTCATAGATCGTCGTCGTGCGATTGCCGTCGGTCTCGCTCCGCGTCTTCGCAGCCGTTCCCAGGAAGCCGCCCGCGCCACCCATCGACTGGATGAAGTCCGTCTTCTCGACCAGCGCATGACCCATCGCGCTGTCCGGATCCACGTGCCCGAAGCCGAAAGGCGCCACCGGAACTCTGTCTGGTTTGCCTAACTCAAACGCACAATGCAGCCGTTCACGAGACGTCATCATGGCTGGTTCCTCATACCCTTCAGAAAGTCACCGTCGCCCGGGCGTCAATCGCCTTCGGCGCGGACACGGTAATGGTTGCCACGGCCCCCTCTTCAGCGCGCACGAACCACTCAAGCTCACGATACCCGCACACGCCCCGGAGTTGCCCGATCTCCTCCACCGCGCCCCGCGATAGTACCTCCACGCCTTCGACCCGAACGCGGACGGGCTCGTTCTGCGTCACCCGATGTCCGAGTTCAGTGATTTGCGTAGCCAGGTCTCCCGTGTTCAGGACCGTCGCCTGAAGCCGGCAGATGTCGCCCTCCACGCGAGTCGCCTGCACCTTCACCAGTTCCAGCGCCGGCCTGCGCCGGGCATGATCCAGGATGAACGCGGCGCACTTCGGCGCGATCTCCGCCATGTCTTCGCTTAGCGGATTCGCAATGAAGTGCCGCTTCCACCCGCCGATCTCCACGCGCCCCAGTTGCGGGTGCTCGAAGGGGCGCCAGTTCTCGAAGGCCGCCTTCCCCGGGTTACTGTCGCTCCACGTGTGCGCCGCCAGATTGTAGTCGCGACGCTCATCGTCCGTTGCCCCGAAGTACTCTTCCGTCGAGACTCCGAGGGAGTTGTAGATATTGCCCAACTCGATCTCGAACACGAACAGGCCCAGGTGCCGGTAGCCCCAGTCGTGGAAATGCCCCTTGAGCGCAATCGGCTTGCTCGAGTCCAGCCGGTAGTCAATAACCGCACGCAGCCCAAAGCCCGTGTACTCCGCGCCCTTCTCCCCGAGCTCCTTCATCTTCTCGAGATCTGCGGGGATGATGTCGTCATCGCTCCCCGTTGAGGGTGGCCGCAGCATCGAGTTGTTGCCGCAATGGAACCCGAGCATCCCAAACAGGTTCGGGTGGGCGTACACGAACTGCGCGAGGGCGTGCATCTCCGGCTGGGAGAACGGGAAATCACTCGCGCCGCCCTGCTCGTACTCCGGATGCCAGTTCGCGCCCCAGTTGCGGTTGAAGTCCGCCGACCGCCCCGCATTCACAATCGGGCCACCGTCCCAGTCGTGGATCAAGCCTTCGTTGTAGACGAAGTAGAACGGTCCCTCGTCATCGCCGGCTTTCCTGGGAATCAGGAACCGCGGGTCGTCCGGATGCGGCTTCATATCCCCGCACGGATCTTCCCGGCGCATCTGCAGGATCAGCCCGTCCCCGTCGATGTCCGTCTGGTAGAGACCGTTCTTGCGGTAACGCGGCGTGTTGCGGCTGCGGATCGCGCCGCCCGTGCTCAAGATGAACTCGGAGCCATCGGGGTTCATCCGCGGGACGATGTAGAAGGCGATCTCCTCGAGCAACTGCCGGATCGCGGGGTCTTCTTCAGATCCCTCCAGCAGGTGCTTGATGAGAAACAAAGATGCCGTAGTTCCCGCAACTTCCGCCGCGTGCACGACGGCCTGGACAAGATACCCGGGCTTGTTCGCGGGGTCCCCGTTCGGCGCCGTGACATGGGCGCAGATCAGCGGGCGTCCCTCCGGCGTCTGCCCAATCTCCTCCAGCGTGAACAGCTCTGGGTACTCGCGCGCGGCTGCGTCGAGAAACTCGGCGATCTCGTCCCATCTGTAGTAGTGGTCGTACTGGATGCTCGGGAGTTGTGCCATCTCCGCCTCCAACAGCGTGTTCGTTCGCATGCAGCGTTCTCAGCCCTGGATTTCCCGCAGTGCGACTCCCCAACCTCCCCCGCAGGCCCGCAGGGCTGTGCTGAGAAACCATTGACGCATGGCCGTGGGGTGTCACAGCGCGTCGTGACCGACGCGCTACACGGGGCCCCACGGAGCCTGTGAGACACCTCCCCCGCAGGCCCGCAGTCTCCCCTCTACAGTTCAACCTTGTCCTTGGGTGCGTAGGGAGCCTTGATGAAGATGAGTCGGGTGTCCGCGTCGCCGTCGTTGATGATGTCGTGCCCCTCACCGGGCTGAAGCTTGAAGACATCACCTTCTCTCACCCGGTGCGCCTGCCCATCCACCACCATCTGCGGCGTGCCGGCCTCAAAGTAGAAGGTCTCCTCCACAGTCTCATGCTTGTGAGCGGATAGTGACTGCCCCGGCTTAAGCACGATGACGCCCCACTCGTAGTGCGGCCCGCGAAACAGATACTTGGGCCCGTGATCGCCGTAACGGAAGTCAAGATCCTGTTCGTTGACGAGTTCCATCTCACACACCCTTCGCTTGTCGAGATGCCCGGCCTGCACCGATTCTACATCATGGAGAATATAGGAACGCACCGAGGGCCTGTCAAGCAACGCCGTCCCAGACCATTCATCCCCGCAGTCATCCGGGACCGACGTGCCGTCGCTTCCAGGGAAGGGCGCCGAGAGGGTTAGGTGACGTTTGCAGCGACGCACTGGCACGGGGCGTGCCAGTGGCACCCGGTCATGATCGCTCGTCGTGTGGCGGCCGGATTACGAGGGCCCCGGCCCGAAGTATCCGGCCAGCCTTTGCTTCGCGAACCACCTACCTTGCCGGTGCCGTTCCCCCCATTCCCTCCAGTAGAGACCCAGCATATGCTGGGTTTCCGGGGCCGGGGGGTTAGGTACGACGTGCGCAGCACACGACAGGGCAACGGCCGCAAGCTGAAGACTTGCGGCTACAACAGCCAAGGCTCACGGCAACGGCCGCAAGCTGAAGACTTGCGGCTACAACAGCCAAGGCTCACGGCAACGGCCGCAAGCTGAAGACTTGCGGCTACTACGACAACACCACGTCGGAGGGCACATGGCCACGTTGCCGTTCCCCCCTTCCTCGCAGGAAGGGGCCGGGGGTGGGTACGCCGTTCCCCCCTTCCTCGCAGGAAGGGGCCGGGGGTAGGTATGCCGTTCCCCCCTTCCTCGCAGGAAGGGGCCGGGGGTAGGTATGCCGTTCCCCGCTTCCTCGCAGGAAGGGGCCGGGGGTAGGTATGCCGTTCCCCCCTTCCTCGCAGGAAGGGGCCGGGGGTAGGTGACGTTCCCGAACGGCCACATCAGCCCCTACTTCTCCTCGATCGTCTCCTCGATCTTCATGCCGAAATGGCGGCCCGCTTCACCCAGCGCGATCAGCACTTCCATCCCCGGTTGCAGTTCCACCACACTCACCGGCTCGCCCTGGGGATTGACTAAGCGGATTGTCTCTGCGTTCTGCAGGATCGTCGAGACCTGTTTGCCCTCCACCTCGGCGGCCACCAGCAGCAAGGGGCGCCGCTCGACCTTCGCCCGCCCAACGACAGCGGTGCGCGTCTTGCCCTCGTGGTCGACGATCAGCGCATCGTCGCCGCTCGCCAGTTCCGACAGATACCGCGTGCCGCCGCCGGGTACCTGAATGTACGCATGCACCGGCCCGGCATTGACCCGGAAGGGACGCGGCGCCACGTACGGGTTCTCGACGCTCTCCGAATGCACCAGGAATAGCGCCGCGCTACTCGTGCCCACGAGCATCCCCTCGCCGATGGACATGTTGCTGCAGGTGTCCACGCAGACGCGGTCGCCCATTCCGACGGGTTTCAATTCGGTGATTGTCGCGGGCTGCAGCACGACCTGTTCGGCCTCGCTCTTCACAAAGGCGACCGTGCGCTTGATCTCGCTGGGGTCCGTTGTCACGAGCAGGACGCCGTCGGTGCCCTTCTCGAGGGTCGACAGCGCGGTGCGCGCTTCCTCGGCGCTGCGCACCTCCGCAACCACCTTCGCGCCGGCGGCGATGAGGTTCTCCAGGGGGATGATCGACCAGTCGGTGGTCTGGACGATCACCGTCCTCGCTTGCCCGAGGGTCTCCGCCAGGCGCTCGGTTTCCTTCTCGGTGATCGCCACGCGCACGACGGCCTCGCCAAGGGCCAGGTCGCCGTCCGGCGCGACAGTCTGGATCAGCCCGAGCTCCTTGACTGCCTGTGTTCTGCCTTCCGGGACCAGCACTGCGTCCGCGCCGGATTCCAGCGCCGCCGTGACCAATTCCTTGTCCCACGGGTCCACATTCACCCAGACCTGCTTCATTGAGCACCTGCTTTCATCCAGGGGCCGACGTCCGGTCCCTGGGCGCGTCTGATTTCCGGGCCTGTTCCCTACTGCGTGTTCGCGAGCAGATCGAGGGCCTCATCAACACTCAAGTCATCGTGGACGATACCGACGATGGCGGCCACGATCTTCCGGGGGCTCGGGTGCTGGAACGCGTTCCTGCCGATGGAGACGCCGGAGCCGCCGGCCTCAACCGAGCCCGCGACCATCTCCAGAATCTCGCGGTCGGTTTCCATCTTCTCGCCGCCGGCGATGACGACCTTGATCCCACTGTCCGTATGCCCGCCGCAGCCCTCGACGACGTCGCGGAAGCTCTCTGCGTCGCCGGTGTACGCAACCTTCACCATGTCGGCGCCGACTTCGGCCGCCACTCGGGCCGCGTGCTTGACGACCTTCACGTCATACTCGCTTTGCACCTTGGCGCCGCGGGTGTAGACCATCGCGAGCAGCGGCATCTGCCAGTCCTCGCATTTCATCCCCACTTCGCCCAGGTCGCGCAGCATGAGGCTCTCGTCGGCGGCTCCCAGGTTCACGTGCACAGAGACGGCATCGGCCCCGTAGCGGATCGCCCGCTCAACGCTGCTGACGAGCACCTTGCGGTTCGGGTCCGGAGCGAGGGCCGTGCTCGCGGACAGGTGCAGGATCAGGCCCACGTCCCGCCCGTAGCCGCGGTGGCCGAGGATCGGCAGCCCCACATGCCCGAGCACCGCATCCGCGCCGCCCTCGGCGACGTTGTTGACCGCTGTGGGCATGTCGACCAAGCCCTCGATCGGGCCCAGGGTCACGCCGTGGTCCATGGGCACGATCACCGAACGGCCGTTGGCGCGGTTGGTAATGCGTTCCATCCTGATGGCTTTGCCCAGCGACATGCTCTCACTCCTTGACCAGCATGGCTCGGCAGGCCGCTGTCGCGCCATTGCTGATCGGCTAATTCTGCTCCGATCTGCATCACGCTATTATACGACACACGCGGGGGACTGTCCTGCCCCGTCACGCCCGCGTTCCTGCCCTTGACATCCAACCCTGTTTCATTGAGAATGGTCCGGTTTGGCCCAGGAGAGTCTGTCCATATGAACCCGCAGTTCACAACCCCGATGGCACGTGCCATCAGTGCAGCATACGCGAGCGGCCAAGAAGACGAGACGATGCCTCCCCACCATCTGGTGGCCCCCCCCAGCCGGCCTCTCGGCCTTATGGACGACGGCGACTACGTCATCTTCTACAATATCCGGGGCGAGCGAGAAGTGCAGCTTGCGCTGTCACTGACCCAACCCGGATTCGATCATTTCGCCACGAAAAACGGGATGACCGTTAACATGGCGACGATGATCGAGTATGACCCGCGCATCACCTCCCACGTCGCCTTCCCACCCCTGAGTGAGGTCCGCGGAACGCTGTCCGAGGTCGTCAGTGAGGCCGGCCTGCGCCAAGCCAAGATCGCCGAGTCCGAAAAGGCGATCCATCTCACGTACTTCCTGAACGGGAAGTGCTCCGAGCCATGGCCCGGCGAGGACCACGTCATCATCGAGTCCAACCGCGAGGTCAGCGACTTCGACGAGTTGCCCGAGATGAATGTCTCGGATGTCGCGGACGCCATCATCGACCGCCTGCAGGATGAATCGGCGGACCTGATCATCGCCAACTTCGCGAACATGGACGTGGTCGGACACATCGAGGACAAGGCGGCGGTGCTCAAGGCCATCGAGGCCGTCGACGAGCAGGTGGGCCGCGTCATCAAGGCTGCGGGGGACGCCGGAGTGCTCGCGCTGGTCACGGCCGACCACGGCAGTGTCGAGAAGTGGTATTACCCCGAGGGAGCCGTCGATACCGGCCACACGGACAGCCCCGTCCCGTTCGTCGTGAGCCATCCTGACGCGACCCTCACGGGCGACGGAGACCTGACCTGCGTGGCGCCGACGGTCCTCTCGCTGCTCGGGGTTCCGGTGCCGGAGACCATGACCGGCCGGTCTCTGGTGGATCTGGCAGACGACTCCCGGCGACGAGTTCTGCTGCTGATCGTCGACGGCTGGGGGCTCAATGAGGACGCCACGACCAACCTGATCCATCAGGCGGACACACCGAACTTGGACGGACTCCTCGCCGACTTTCCCTGGGTCACGCTTCAGGCCTCGGGCCCGGCTGTCGGGATGCCTGAAGGCACGGTCGGCAACTCCGAGTCCGGTCACCTGCACATCGGTGCCGGCAGGCAGGTGCCGTCCGATCGCCGGCGCATCGCCCAGGCCATCGAAGACGGATCGTACGCCGACAACCCGGCCTTCAACTGGGCGATCGACGGCGCGATGGCCGACGGGAAAACACTGCATCTGCTCGGGATCGTCTCATTCTACTCATCCCACGGGTCGCTCGTGTATCTGGAGGAGTTGCTCAGACTGTGCGCCAGTAAGGGTGCGGGGCAGGTCTGCGTGCACGGTCTGCTGGGTCGCCGCGGGGAGCGTCCCGAAAGCGGCGCCGCGTACGTGGGCGATGTCGAGACGCTATGCGAGCAACTGGGAACGGGCGCAGTGGTGTCTGTCATCGGTCGTCACTGGGCCCTCGACCGAGAAGAACACTGGGAGCGCGTGGAGATGGCTTACCGGCTTCTCACCATGGGCGACGGCCGCGCCGTCAAGGCTCCCTGATTCTGTTGCAGGGCGCGGGACGGGCGCCCTGCTGCCACGAATGAGCATGATCAACGCAAACACGTGCCACTTTCTGCACCAGTGGACGATGAACCGCAGAACTGTCCAAGACAGTGAATGTAGCTTAGGAGAATGACGATGCCTGAACTGACGGTCTACGTCTCTGACTACACGCTTGCCGAAACAATGGACGTCGAGCAGGAGATACTCACTCAGATCGACGCGAAGCTCGACCTCGCGCAATGCCGGACGGAGGACGAGGTCGCCGCCACGATCGGGGATCCCGACGCGATCATCACGCAGTGGGCGCCGCTGACGCGCGGCATTCTGGAGAAGCTCACGAAGTGCAAGTGCATCTGCCGCAATGGCGTGGGCGTGGACAACATCGATCTGGAGGCCTGCAAGGACCTCGGGATCGCCGTGCTCAACGTCCCGGCTTACTGCGTGCAGGATGTTGCCGATCACGCCGCGACGCTGGCTCTGGCCTGCGCTCGCCGCCTGCAGCCGACCATCGATGCAGTGCGCGGCGGCACGTGGGGCGAGGAGCCGATCCTCGATGCCCGCAGACTCGACCAACTCACCTTCGGCGTGCTTGGCCTGGGCCGCATCGGCCGGGCCTCCGCAGCCCGCGCCAAGCCCTTCTTCAAGCAGGTCATCGGCTTCGACGCCTTCATGGACGCGAAGGAAGTCGAGAACGTTGATGAGGTCAAAGGCAGCCTCGAGGACCTGCTGGCGGAAGCCGACGTCATCACACTCCACGTGCCCGGCACGGAGGAGACGACGAAGATGATGAACGCCGAGCGGTTCGCGCAGATGAAGCAGGGAGCAATTCTCGTGAACACGTGCCGTGGCGTGGTCGTGGACACGGACGCCCTGGTGGATGCTCTCGCCTCCGGACATCTCGGCGGCGCCGGCCTCGACGTACACGACCCGGAGCCGCTGCCTGAGGATCACCCGCTACGCAGCTTCCCGAACGTGATCATCACCCCGCATGTGGCCTACTACTCCATCGAGGCAGTGCTGCAGGCCCGCCGCGAGACCGCCGAGAACATCACGCTGTTCTTCCAGGGCAAGGAGCCCATCTCGCGCCTGATCTGATCCCGTCCCGCAGCGGAAATCAAACGGACCCCTCCTGGTGAGGGGTCCGTTTGCTGATTCCTGCCTGGTCTCCGACAGTCTCCTCGCCCTGTGCCGTCGTCAGGCCTCAAGCCGGGCCAGCGCCGCCTCGCTTTGCGCTATCCGCTCCCTGACCTTCAGCGCGCTGCGCAGCGTTTCGGAGTGCGCGATCAGGCGCCAGTCGTGTTGCTCGGAAACGGGCTCCAGGACGTACCGTAGACCGGCCGGCTGCACCGGCGGGGTCGCCACCCAATCGGGTACGTTCACATCACGGCAACTGATGTCGGAATCGTCGAACTGGACACGGCTCGCATGTTCCGCGCTCTGGATCTGCGTGAACGCCGTGTAGCGCTTGGATAGCTCTTCGCCCACGATGGACCGCATTCGCTGCCAGTGACGCAGGGCCGCTTCGACGTCATGCTCCCTATTGCGCAGCATGTAGGCCAGACCGATGTTGCCGTGCAGCGTCGGGTCAAGCTCGTTCCTGAGCAGGGCTTGTCTTAGATACTGCACGGCCGCGTCCATGAACTGTGCGGCTCGCCGCTTGAGGGCGTCCTTCTTAGTGTCCGACATGAGCGACTGAGTGCGCATCGAGTTCAGGCAATCGCGCGCTTCACGGGCGGAGGAGAGGCCGGCCAGCGTGTTCATCTCCTCGCTGTCTTCCAGTCGCGCGCCTTTCCGCAGGTAGTCTAAGGCTTGCTCATACTCCTGAAGTGCATAGAGCACGCGCCCGGCGTTGTAGAACGCATCCGCCGGCGCCTCGCGGTCGTCACAGGCTTTCCTCAGATGCGGCAGGGCGCTCTTGGCAAGCAACGTTCCCTCGGTGTCCAGGGCCCGAGTACCATCGGCCAGTACCGTGCGCTGCTGATCAGCCGCGCGTCCGTAAGATGTGCCCACCAGCAGATGCAGTTCAACCATGGACGGCTGCAGGTCAGCGGTCTCCTGGAACTGCTCCGCCGCCTTCTCGTATTCCTCGCGCAGGTACAGGTACAAGCCGAGGTTGAGGTGCGCCTCGGGGGACGGCTCTGCGCTGCGGAGTGCGGCGGCCTCCAAGCCGGCGCAACTGCGGTGGAGATCGGCGAAGAACTGCCGGCGCTCGACGAGAGACAGGTTGGGGCGGTGGCGCTTCGCGCTCGACAAGAGCAGCGCGGACGCCATGTCCAGCGCCAGATGGCTGTCGCTGCGCCATCTCTGCCGGCCCTCGTCGAGTACTGTGAGCGCTTCCTCAACACGGTCTTCAAGCATCAGCGCGCGGCCCAGATTGCTCGCGGCGCGCGGCCCGGCATCATTCGCCTGGTACGCGGACTGAAAATGAGAGAGAGCCTGGGCCCGCTGCTCCAGTTCCCAGAACGCGACGGCGAGATTTGTGAAGGCGTCCGAGCTGTGATCGCCATCCTCAATGCCCTTCGCGGAGAACTCGGCGGCTGCCTCGTAGTCCTGCCGCACAAGTTGCAGTACGGCCAGATTGTAGCAGGCATCCGCGCCGTGGTAGGGAGCGCCGACCAGACTGCGGAGACCGCGAATGGCAAGCTCGACGTGCCCCTCCAGCGCATGGACGGACAGGGCGTTGATCTTGATGCCCACATTCGCCGGCTCCAAAGCCGTGGCGGCGGCCAACTGCTGGCGCGACCATCTCGGCTTACCGATAGCAGCGAACACCACAGCCAGGTCATTGGCGATCCGCGCATCCCCGGGCGTCAGACGCGCCGCCTTGATGAGATGCCCCGCCGCTTCTCGTTGCCGGTCGCGCTGGTACGCAAGCAAGCCCAGGTTCGCCCAGGAGTGTCCGTGCTTGGGGTCCATCCGCAGCGCACGACCGAACCACTCCCGTGCCACGTCCGCCTGCCCCTGCTTCATGTACCACACGCCCATGTTGTTCATCGCCAGGGCCTGCTCGGAGTCCGGGTCGTGGAACTGGAGGCGCTTGAGGGGCTCGGGATCTCGCACAAGAGGCGCGATCAGTGCCAGATTCTCGCGGACCTCGGGCGGCGCGGCGTCTCCCAAAGCGCGCGCGAACATCTGGGCGCCGCGGTCATACTGGCGCGTCGCGGCCAGGACCGCCCCCAGGTTGTTGAGGAGCGTGGGGTCCTCCGGCGCCAGTTCCAGCGCCTCGGCCAGCTGTCTCTGGGCCGCTTCCTGCGCGCCCCTGAGGTGCTCTACCACCGCCAGGTCGCTCAGAGCGGACGCCTCGCCTGCCTCGCCTGCCTCGCCTGCATCCTCTACAAGCCTGGCATGCGCGATGTCCAGGCGAGCGCGGAGTCGGGCCCGTTTCATTGAGAGACCCAGGCGAATGAGGCTCTTGCGGGAGAATAAGATCGTCTGGGCTGGGATAACGAAAGCGAGGAAGGAGGCGCTGACGCCACCGATGGCCATGACGGCGACCAGGACGTAATTGATCGGCTGCGTGAGCCGCGTCGCCACGAAGCCGGCAATGAACGCGCCGAAGAACATCAGGCCGAACAGTACGATCGGGCTGTGGTCCGATGGCAGGTCGACTTTCTCTGTCGCTGCGGTCGAGAGTCCGAGAGGGACACTGGCTGACGGGCGCAACTGTCTCACGCATGACCCCCTTCGTGCAGGCGGCTGCAGAGGGGCGCAGCTCGGTAAGCACCTCTGTTGTTCGTGCCTCGGGCAAGGCACATGACGCCACGTTCTCCTGGGCTAGGTCTGGCGAGCGGGGATCACGGACTCGTACACATCCTGGACCATCCTTGCCACTCGCCTGACATCAAACTGGCTGTGCGCGCGGGCCTGACCTCTCTGTCCCATCTCTCGCGCGCGGCCCCGATCGGTGAGTAAGCTGATCAGCGCCTCGGCCAACCCCGCGTCATCCCCGGGGTCGACCAGGAGCCCCGTCTCACCGTCAAGCACGATCTCCGGCACGCCGCCGGAGCATGTCGCTACCACGGGCTTAGCCACGGCCATCGCTTCGATGATTGCTCGGCCGAAGGGCTCGTCCGCCGAGGGCAGTGCGAACACATCGCACATCCGCAGTATCTCGGGGACATCATCCCTGAACCCGAGCCACACGACCCGTTCCGCTACTCCAAGCTCCTCGGCCAGCGTTCTGAGTTCGGCCTCGTAATCAGCCTCCCAGAAGGACACTTCTCCCACGACAAGCACCTTCACCCGGGGTCGCTCGGCGGCGACTTGGCGCAGGGCCGAGAGAAGTGTGCGATGTCCCTTCCATGGCGTCAGCCTGCCTACGACGCACACAAGCTCATCGTCGGGCCTTAGCCCGATGTCGCCTCTCAGACCATCCGGAGGCGCACCAGGCGTGAACCGCTCCAATGGGATGCCGTTGTAGATGATGGTTGGCTCAAGGTCCGTCCCGGCGAACTGGTCGGCCACAGCCCGCGAGATCGCGATCACCGTGGGTTGCGCCCAGCGCCCGGCACGCGCCAGCCACTCGAGCGCGGGGCCCTCCTCGAGGATGTCGCGGACGTGCCAGACGACGGGCAGCCCCGCGAGCCGAGCCGCGGCTCCTCCTATCATGTGCATCTTGAGTGTGTTGGTGTGGACGACGTCCACTTGCAGCCGCTCGAGAGCGCGCTTCAGATCCCTGACCGGGCGCATCCCACTCGTGAGTCTGCCAATGGACTGAAGCCATGACGCGGACAAGTCGTCGCGACGCTGTTCGAACACCGCCGACGGCTCGAACACCGGGTGTTTCGCCTCGTTGGCCAACTCTTCGCGCTCCACCCACCCTGCGCCCCGTGTGCAGAGCAGCATCGGCTCAAACCGATTCCTGTCAAGATGCGCCAGCAACTCCATCAGGCTCTTCTGCGCTCCCCCCAGTTGCTCGGCGTGGTCCACAAAGGCAATCCGTTGTCGTCGCATGGGAGGGTTCAGTAGTCCAGGCCGCCGTTGTTGCGCCGTGAGCTTGTCGCTCCACTGGTCGGGGCCGCGACAGGAGGCGACGGGCCAAGCGCGTCCTTGGTGGCGTTATTCGGGTGGAGGCACAAGCTTCCGCGCAACTGCCATCGCCGCCGCGTGAGCCTTGTCCCTGGCTCCGAGTTTCGTGAGGATGCTTCCCGCGAGCTGCTTGACCTGACTGACACTTACGGTGAGTTGCTGCGCGATCTCGCTGTACGTCAGCCCCTGCACGAGGTGCCGGAGCACGTCCATCTCCCTGGGCGTGAGGCCATACGTCTCAGGCGTGACTGTCGGTTCCTCCTCCGCCATCTCAATCGGGGCCTTGGCGATCTCAGCCATCGCCTTCCCCATCATCTGCGGAGAGAGGTAGCCCTGACCCTCGGCGGCCAACTCAATCGCGCCCACAAGGTCCTCGACCTCGGCGTCCTTGAGAACATACCCTACCGCACCCGCCTTCGCTACCCTCACGAGCACTTCGCGTTCATCGTACATCGTCAACATCAAGACAGGCAGTTGGGGGTATCGCTGGAGCAGCCACTTCGTCGCAGCCACGCCGTCCGGAGCGTCGTCGCCCAGATGGTAGTCCATCAACACGACCTGGACTTCAGTCTCGACCGCCGGCATCATCTGCTTCAGGGCCGCGAAGCTCTCCGCCTCACCGACCACCTTGACTTTGTCCTCCTGGTTGAGCAGCGACCTCAGGCTCTTCCGGAAAAGGTTGTGGTCGTCTACTACCAGAATGTTGATTGGTTCCATCATGCGCCCCCGTTTTTTACTGGCGCTTTCACGACCAACTTCGCGCTCCGATCGCCCCGGCGTTCTATGCTCAGTGTGCCCCCCAGCACCTCGACACGACGCCGCATCAGCAGTTCATTGAATGCCGAAACCGAGTCCGTGGCCTGCTCTGCATTCTCTTCGTCAGACTCGCATGCTTGAGTCTCGATCACTAGCGTGACTGCATCATCCCCCACTCCAAGCCGAACGTCGGCCCGTGGGCAGCCCTGCGGGAGCACCAGAGTCGAGAAGGCCTCCTGGACAGTCCTGAACAGACAGCTTTCCCCTTCCGGTGACAGGTGCCTCGCATAGCCGTCGCCCTCAAACGAGACACGGAGTGTATGGGTGCGACCCAACCGGTCGATGTAGCTCTGGATGGCTGTCCGAAGACCGAAACGGTCCAAGGTCACCGGCCGCAGGTCGAAGATGATATCGCGCACGTGTGCGAGTGCGTACTCGATCAACTCCTGCGTCTCGCGCAATTCCGCCGCTGCCTGGTCCTGATCCTCCGCCAGTATCCGCCGTGCTGTGTCGACGCGGTACCGGGCGCCCGCAAGTCCCTGCGCAAGCACATCATGGATGTCGCACGCAATGCGGCCGCGTTCGTTCTCGTGAACGCCGACCACACCGGCGCAGAAGTCCCGGGTTCTCTCTTTCTCCCAACTCCTGAGCGTGTCCACGCCGGTCGCGTAATCCCACGCCGTGATGCCCAGCTCCGCCGCTCCAATGTGCACACACATCTGACGTGCTGCAGGCTCCTCTGCCCACTCCGCGCCCGACCCGGGATGTCCCGCCGCAACTTGCACTGCAGCGTCCAGAAGGACCGCCAACAGCAGGGCACGCTCGTCCGTGGCGGCGTCCAGCGACAGAACACTTGCTTCACTGTTCGCCGGCGGG
Organism: Candidatus Zipacnadia bacterium; assembly: GCA_029821745.1. GTDB lineage: Bacteria > Armatimonadota > Zipacnadia > Zipacnadales > JABUFB01 > JALGSS01. Next base: position 2,100 of record JALGSS010000036.1, on the reverse strand, counting down.
GCGCTTTCCCCTGCCGTCCCCCGGCGGCGGCCCAGATCGCTGACCCGGGCGGCCATCGTCTTCAGCAGTGTGTCGGCCCGCTCCAGCAAACGATCGGCTGCCGCGTCCGGCGCCGGCTGCCCTGACGCGCCAATGACACTCTCCAGTGTGGGCCTGGCCCGCTCGACGATGCTCGCGGCGTACGTCTCCAATGTCCGCGCGAACCGCTCTGGTGTAGCCGGTTCCGGCTTCTTCTCCATCCTATCAGCCAATGCCATTACCTCCGACTGCCCCTGGCACGCACGCCAAGTGCGCGCCCTCTTCAGAGGCACTACTCCCCCGATTCCGGCAGGGACCTCTCTGATATCCCCGGGACAAGTGCTAAGCAACCGGACAACGGTACGACGACCGCGTTGTGGAGCTGCCTCCGCGTCAGTGGTGTGTGGCTCGCAGGAGAGCCCCGTCATGGACTCAGGGCAGACACTAGCATACCCTTTGGACGCCCCGGCTGAAACCGACAGCACAGAATTCGCTCGGATTCCCCTGCCCAGACACGCGCCCCCACTGCGTCAGTGCGACTTGGCGGCAGCTTGGTCAAGGTTTTCTCAAGCTGTGTCCCGTGATTTTACCACAAACATCGAAGACATGCCACAGGCCGTTTCGGAATCTGGAGGTGCTCCCGCGGCCGGCCGACGCAGGGAAGGAGGTGTCGGAGCGGATCGCATGGCGCATGGAACCGCGCTAAGTCCCGCGAAACGCAGCCTGTGATCGTCAGTTCTCAGGCGCGCTGTCCCCGTGGACGAGCTTCCACAGCTTGCCGGCGACAAGCGCCGGATCGGCGTCGCCCGGATAGAGCACGTTCCTGCCCACAAGCGCCCCCCGTACGTTCTGCCCGGCGGCCAGGCCATCGGCGAACTCACGCAACAGGGCGTCTGGATGCCCCGTAGCGGGCCCGCCGAGCATCAGAATGGGGCATGTCGTCGCTCCGGCAACGCGGGAGTAATCCACAGAATAGGGGATTTTGAGCCAGGTTTTCCACGAGCTTTTCCCCAGTCCTGACGCTACTCCGCAGACCTTCACCAGCTCTTCCACAGATTTCTCCACAACATACTTGCCGTCCTCGAACCGCACAGGCAACGGTTCGAGGAACACGGCCAGGTCATTGTCCACGCAGGCGTCGATCGCGCGGCTGCAGGCCTCGATGGTGCGGCCGCTGGCGAATTCCATGGGTTCCAGGCGGAACATCATCTTCGCGCCGTCGAGCCCCAGGCTCATCATCTGCTCCGCCGTGAACCCGGTGAAAGCGTCCTCCATCTCAAAGACCGTGCCCGCCAGTCCGCCGCGGTTCATGCACCCAACGAGGACCTTGTCGGCCAGGAAGCTCTCGGCGCCGCCCTCGCACCGCAGCAGGTCAACCGCGAGGACTTCCTCAATGATATCGGCCGTGCCCATGAGGCCGTCCACGCAGTCCTGCTCAAGAATGTGGACGATCCGCCCCAGATAGTCGGCGCGGTTGCCCATCCGCAGCGGGTCATCCCCCACGCCGGTCACCATCCGCGCGGGGTGATCGGCGGCCAGGATCAGCAGCTTGCCATCACGGGTCAGTGTTGCCCGGCGGGGCCTCTGAGCGGCGAAGACCTGCAACTGCGCGCCTCCGCTGACTCTCAGGTCGGTGAGTCGCGACAGCGTCTCGGCGTCCAGCGCGTACATGCTTGTCACCCTCTAGGTCGACACTGCCAGGTCGGCCTCCTGAAGCAGATCGACGAACAGGCTCGCATTCTGCACGGCCTGGGCATTGTAGTGGTTGTTGAAGAAGACGTATGTATCCTCGGAGTTCGCCGCGATCTTGGCGGCCTTCGGCACCCACTCCGCAAGCTCTTCGCGGGAGTACAAGTAGTCGTAGCGCTCCCACGCTTCCTGGTGGTCAAACCACTTCGCGGCGTTGCGCCCGTGGAAGCGCAGGTAGCCCACGTTGGAGGTTGTGCCCGCCACCGGGGGCACGAGTCCTTTGAGACTGGGCTCGTCCACGCAGCAGAACCCCAAGCCAAGCTGCCGGAGGAACTCCACGGTCTCCTTGCTGACCCACCCGGCATTCCGGAACTCCACGACCACGGCCAGGTC
>JALGSS010000619.1 GCA_029821745.1 Candidatus Zipacnadia bacterium | reverse complement strand
CGACGCCGCGCCCCTGGACTACTCCCTGTACAACCCGAAAGTGACGTTCTTCATGGAGACTACCCGCTTCGCCGTCTGGGACCTGATGCGCGCCATCGAGGAGGATCGGCAGCCTATCTCCAACGTCTACAACGCCCGGCTCGCAGTGGAGATGATCCAGGGAATCTACGCGGCACACCTGTCCGGAGGCATGGCCCGGTTCCCGCTCGAAGACAGGACGCATCCTCTGGGGGACGGCGACAGTGTCAACGCAAAGTAGAAATGTCCGGTCCTGTGCAAGATAGAAATGTCCTATCGTGGGTGCCGATGTCGCGCAATGCCCCGTGCCCATGATTGGCCTGTCTCAACACAACCCTGTCGTCGGGCCGCCGCTATCGAGACTCAGGAACGTACTCCCAGACTGCATGGGAACTCAGGAGGCACGCATGTCTGAGCGCAACTACCAGTTCCGCCAGCGACTGGATGCCGTCCACAAACCAGACCGTCGGGACCCAGCCGCGGAGCCGGCCGCCGGTGAGACTGTCATCGGCGACGATTGGAGCGTCATCGTCGACGCGGGGGCTTCGGATTACCTGATTCGCATGGCCCGGGACATGGAGGACTACCTCTTCACCAGCATGGGTGTGTCCGTCAGAGTGGCTCACGCGGACGACGTCTCCGCAAGCCCGGAGCGCGCCGTTAGACTCACGACGCAGGGGGCCTCACCGGATCTTGGCCAGAACCTCACGGTCCCCCGAAGTTACCGGCTGACCGTCGACAAAGACAGCATCACCGTCTGTGGGTATGACGAGCGGGGCGTCGGACAGGGATGCTACTACGTCGAGGACCTCCTGAACCTGCGAGAGGCGCCCTTCCTGGCTGAGCGGGACGAAGTGCGGACGCCGATCTTCTCGCCTCGGATGATCCACTCGGGCTGGGGCATTGACCAGTTCCCGGACCCGCAGTTGAACGCCATCGCCCACGCGGGTATGGACGCGATCCTGGTCTTCGCAACCGGGCCTAACATGACCGACACCGGGCATTTGGACTTTAACGACGTGGTGGCGCGCGCCGCCTCGTACGGCATCGACGTGTACCTGTACAGCTACCTGAAGAGCGAGGTCCATCCCGCTGATCCGGGAGCCAGGGACTACTACGAAAGCACGTACGGGGAACTGATTCGATCCTGCCCGGACGCGAAGGGGATCGTTTTCGTGGGAGAGTCCTGCGAGTTCCCCAGCAAAGACGAGCACACCACCGGCAAGCTCCGCCTGGACCCCACCGTCGACCGAACCGTGGACAAGCGCCCCAGTCCCGGCTGGTGGCCCTGCTTTGACTACCCGGAGTGGGTCGAACTCCTGAAACCAATCCTGCGCCAGATCAACCCCGACCTCGACATCGTCTTCTGGACCTACAACTGGGGTTGGGCGCCGGAGGAGGATCGCCTGGCGCTCATCCGCTCCCTGCCGACCGATATCTCGGTGCAAGCCACCTTCGAGATGTTCGAGGATGTCGTGAAGGACGGCATCGTGACACGCTGCGTGGACTACACGGCCTCCTTCGAGGGCCCGGGTAAGTACTTCCGGTCCGAGGCGCAGACGGCTCACGAGCGCGGCATTCCGCTATACACCATGAGCAACACCGGCGGACTGTCCTGGGACATCGGCGTGATCCCCTACCAGCCGATCCCCTTCCAGTGGGCCCGCCGCTACGAGGGCCTACTGCGGGCTCGCCGCGACTGGGGCCTCCGCGGGCTGATGGAGTCGCACCACTATGGCTGGTGGCCCTCGATCGTCAATGAGTTGGCGAAGTGTGCGTACTGGGAGCCGGCCACCAGCACTGAAGAGATGGCGAGCCGACTTGCCGTCCGTGACTTCGGCCCCGAGGGCGGTCCGCTGGCGGTCGAGGCATGGAGGGCGTGGAGCGATGCCTGGCGTGACTACGTGCCGACCAACGAGGATCAATATGGGCCGTTCCGCGTCGGTCCATCGTACCCGCTGCTCTTCCAGGGCGAGCGAGAGCCCTTCCCGTCAGCCGATTACGCTCACTTCGGCAACCGGATCCTGAAGACGGACTACAGCCCTCACCTCCCCGAGGACTTGCCTGTGGAGATCGAGCTGCTGACGGGGCTTCTGGAGCGTTGGGAGCAGGGGCTTGCCTCACTCCAGCAGGCGGTCGCTGTGACGCCGCAGCGCAAGCGCCCCGAAGCGGAGCGCATGCTGGGTCTCGGGCGCTTCATCCGCAATTGCCTGCGGACAACCATCCACACCAAGCGGTGGTGGCAGCTCAAGCAGGCGCTGCTGGACGAGAAGGATCCGGACAAGGCCCAGACCATCGCGTCGGATCTCGCGGACCTGGGCGAGGCCGAGATCGCCAACGCACAGGACTCGATCCCGCTGGTGGACGCGGACTCCCGACTGGGCTGGGAGCCGAGCATGGAGTACATGACCGACCGGGCGCACCTGGAGTGGAAGATCAACCAGCTCCGGTCGGTGCTTGATGAGGATATCCCCGCGTATCTCGAGTCGCTGGGCTGACGGCAATCGGCGGGCCTCTTCTCCCGCCATGCGAAAGAGAGCGGCGGGACAGGGCTGGGGTTTCCCGGACACGCCCGGGACCTTGCGCGCCTTGCCCTCTCGGCTTACAATCGCCCAGGGACGGGCAGACATCATCATATCAGCACACGCTGCTTACGAAAGACCACCTCATGCCAGAAGGTCCACCGACAGCACCTGCTGTCGCTTCCGCACCACGCGTCGCTTACACACGTCTGATGGCTGCCTCGGTCCTGGGCATGATCATGTTCGGGGCCGTGCAGGTGGGCTTGCCCGTATGTCTCGATGCGCTCGGCCGCGATCTCGATCTGAGCTTCGAGCAGCGCGGCACGCTCATCGCCCTGCGGATGGCGGCACTCACCACTTGCTTGCTCGTGGTCGGGTATTTCGGCGAGCGGTCGGGCAAGCACCACGTGCTCTTCTGGGGACTCGCCGGCATTGCCCTTAGTCAGGTGATGATCGCCCGCTCAGGCGACTACTCCCGACTGCAGCTCTCCATGGTAGTTGCCGGGCTGGGATTCGGCGTATTCGAGGCGCTCATCAACCCCCTCGTCGCTCAGCTTCACCCGCGCAACTCCGCGCGCGCGCTCAACCTCATCAATGGCCTGTTCTCGGTGGGCCTGGTGGCCGGGGCGCTGAGCACCGGCGAACTCTTGCAGGCGGGGTACTCCTGGCGGATCCCGTTCTGGTGGTGGGCCGGCCCGCCGCTGGTCTGCGCCGTGCTGTACATGACCCGCCGCTACCCGCCACTTCCGCCGCGAGTGCAGGATCGAACCCAGGGCCAGGAAGTGAGGCGGTTCCTGTCAACGCCGCTGTTCTGGGTGCTGGTAGGGGCAATGCTCCTCGGCGGAGGCTGCGAGGGCGGACTGACGTCGTGGGCGCCGAACTTCGTGGCCGAAGAACTGGGCGCCTCAGCGAGAGCGGGGGCGTGGACGACGATCCTGTACGGGGCCTTCATGGCTCTGGGGCGCTTCGCGGCCGGGTCCCTACTGACGCGAATGCGCCCCGTTACGCTGATGATCCTCTCCGCGGTGCTGTGCGGCCTCACCACTGCGGGTCTGGCCCTGGCGCCGACACTGTGGAGCACCTACATCCTGTTCTCCCTTGGCGGCCTGTTCGTGGCCTGCTTCTGGCCGACCTTGCTGTCCGTGGCCTCAGACCACATCTCGCAGGGCTCGACCGCCCTGTTCTCGCTGCTGGGGGCCGCCGGCGTCAGCGG
>JALGSS010000618.1 GCA_029821745.1 Candidatus Zipacnadia bacterium | reverse complement strand
AGAATGGCGCTTCCGCAAAGACCCCGACCGCGCCGGCGAGGAGCAGGGATGGTTCGCCGCCGACCATGACGACGCCGAGTGGGGCATGATACCCATCGCTGTCTGGTGGGAGAACGCGGGCCATCCGGGCTACGACGGCATGGCCTGGTACCGCACAAACGTGGCCATTCCGCAGGAGTTCGACGGGCGGGCGGTCCAGATGTTCTTCGGGGCCGCGGACGGCGACGCTGTGGTGTACGTGAACGGGCAGAAAGCCGGCGAGCACATGCTCGGCGAGGGCGGCAAGGGCTGGGACGAGGCCTTCTCGGTGGATATCACCGACCATGTGCGGTTCGGCGCGGAGAACCAGATCACGGTCTCCGTTTACGCCGACGCAGCGTACGGGGGCATCTGGAAATCGGTGCGCATTGTCTCACCGAGGGGTGATGCGGTCACCCAGGGGAAGATCCGGTTGCCGTTGGCGGCCGATGACAACACCGTTCTTCTCCTGGATTTCAATCAGCCCGTGACGGGATGGGCGTGGTTTAATGCTCCGGATCAGCCCCGAACGGGCATCCACACCAACGTCAAGCTCCCCGTCGAGGGCACCGTCGAATGCTGGGTGAAGCCGGTCGGTCTGCAACGCGGTCATGCCACCATCTTCACCGTGGGCACGGTGGGCAACACGAAGGTGAACGGGTACCTGAGCGCGGACAACCGCGTGCGTTTCGCCATTGTGAGGAAGGGCAAGACGGAGACCGTTGAGTCCCAGGTAGCGCTGCCGGACGGGCAATGGACGCACGTGGCGATGACCTGGTCCGACGGTCCGCAGAGGCTCTACATCAACGGCCAACTGGAGGTCGAAGGTGAAGGCGCGGGCCCGCCGTACCACTGCGGCTCGGACGCGCTGTTCCTCGGCTGCCAGCCGTGGTGGGTCAAGAACAGAGAGGACCACACAGCCTGGTACCTGGACCTGAACTTCGCCGGACTGATTGATGACTTTCGCGTGAGCCGGGTTGCTCGTGAATCATTCGACGCGTTGGGCCAGTAGCGCTGATGGAAGCTGCCTGTGGTCATGGCGGTCCGGGGTATCCAGCACCCGCACAGCCAGGGAGGGCCATCCCGGCTGAAGCGAGGGTTCATTGGTTCTTCAACACAACCCTCGTGAGTGCTCTGCCCCATGAATGACGGACGAGCAGAGAGGCTATGCTGAAAAACTCACTCATCTGGCTGCGGGGTGATCACGTCGTACAGTGACCGGGGTCCCGCAGGGCCGTCTGGCCGTCCTGAGCGCATCCGTGGGGCCCCGCCAATTGTGCGACATCGGCACCCCACGGCTAATCTGCGTTTCTCAACACAGATAGGGTGCTCGTCCCACGCGAACTCAGCACGACGCCCAAGCTTCCGAGTAGGTGATACCCATGCCGACCACGCCACTGCTCTCCTGGGATACCATCCACGTTGGGGCGGTCCAATGGACCGAATCCCGCGACCGCATCCCCTGCGACATCCCCCGCGGCGTCGAACTGCGCGCAGAACCCGCCACGCGCTCGGAACCCGTCCTCGTGCCCGAGCGCCCCTGGGAAGCCGGCGGTCTCTCCTCGGCGCAGGTGATGTTCGACGCGGGCCTGTACCGCATGTGGTACGCCGCCAAGGGTGCGGGGAAGCGCGAGACGCACGCCCTCTGCTACGCCGAGAGCGATGATGGACTGATCTGGCGCAGGCCTGATCTCGGGCTCAACGACTGGCAGGGGTCCGCCGCAAACAACATCGCCTACGCCGGCCCGGAGGCCGCCTCTGCGTGCGTCCTGAGAGACCCTCACGCCCCGCCCGAATCCCGCTACCGCGTCATGTCCTTCACCGCGTGGTTTGAGGGTGAGGCCGGAGAGCGCCTGGACGCGGACGAGGGCCACAGGCGGCTCGATGTCCAGAATGCCGCCCAGCCCGGCGAAGAGGTGTTACCCGTTCGCATCGAGGGGAAGATGGTGGGTCTCAACTCCAGCGACGGACTGCGCTGGACGCCCATTCCGGAGCCCCTCCTGGACGAGTGGCACGATACCCACAACATCTGCGCATGGTGTCCCGACCGCGGCAAGTACGTGGCCTACCTGCGCGGCTTCTACGCCGGCCGCCGGGCCATCTCGTACGCCGAGACTGATGACTTCACGGCGTGGCCTCCGAGCGAGCTGATCCATCACCAGACGCCTGCCGATGCCCCCGACGTCAGCCTCTACTCGAACTGCTACACGCGCTACCCGGGCGTGGCGGGTACGCACCTGATGTTCCCCGCCGTCTACCACCAAGCCACGGACACCGTCGACGTAGAGCTTGCGGTGAGCATCGACGGGAAGCGCTGGTCGCGCCACGCGGGGCAGCCCATCGTCCCTCTCGCGGACACCGACGCCTCCATCTACGCAGAACCCGAACTCCTTCGGTTCCCCGATGAGGGGAAGTTCCGCCTGCTGTGTCACACCGGCAAGGCCTACCATAACGAGTGGTACATCGAGACCCTCCGCGAGCGGGCTAAGGAGAGTTGCTACCAATGGGCCGAGTGGGAGGAGGACCGTCTCGCCGGAATCCACGCGGAGGGGGACGGCGAGTTCACCATCACCCAGCGCCCCTGTGGCGATCAGCTTTTCGCCAACTTCCGCGCCGAGCCCGGCGGCTGGGTGCTCTTCGAACTGGTCGATCGGCTCGTGTGGCCTCCACTGAGATGCAAGGGGCTCCCGGGGCACTGCTTCCAGGACATGCAGCCACTGACGGGCGACCACAAGGCCCATCTCGTGTCATGGGAGACCGGCGCCGACCTTTCCGATCTCCGCGGGAGAGATGTGGCCGTGCGGGTCCGGCTGCACAAGGCGACGCTATACAGCATCACTTTCGCCGGCGCCGATGCCCCTGCCAACGGAGAGGATCCCCGGTTCCCGGTGTAGTTGCCCTCGGCAGATCGGCCCTTGTCGGACGTCCGCCGGCATCCCCGACGAGCGGGTGTGTCTTGACAGGGCCCCGGTCCTCGCTCATGCGGCGTGATCTCAGGCGATCACTGCAGCGCGACGATCGCGTCGAGAACCTCGATCCTGACGCTGTCGGCTACCGACCTGTCCTTCTCTTCGTCCCACGTGTAGTTGTCGGCGGTCTCACCCGCGAGCACGTGACTGCAGGCGGTGGAAAGGAGCGCTTTGGCGGCGTTGAGTGCGGGGCCGGCTTCACGCGCCGCCTCCTTCTCCGCAATGCGGGCGGCAAGCATCGTGAGATATTCGTAGTCCTCCACGCCCTCGCGGATGGCCTCCATGTACTTCGAGCCGGTCACACCCTCATCGTCGATGTACAGTGGCGTGAACGGCCCGCGTCCGTCGGTGGTGTACTCGTTCCAGACGTCGGCACCCGACGTGTCGCCGAAGGCCCAGAATTGGGCCCACCGCGCGCCGATCTCAAAGCAATGCCAGGCTTGCATCAGGTAGTAGCTGAAGGGATCGAAGCGCCGCGCGGGGCCGTCGCACGAGTAGAACCCCAACTCTCGGCCCTGCTGCGCCTGATCGAGGAACAGCCGGCCGAACCACGCGTCGGAACGTAGCCACTGCTTGCGGTAGGCGACGAGAACATCCATCGCCGCCATCATCTCCAGGCATGACTCGTCGTCGCCCGGCTGCGGGTCGACCCAGAGGATCACGTCGGGTTCGGCTTTGCGCACGGCGTCCGCGTATGCAGTGAGCGCGCGGTACTGCTCCTCACTGTGCGGCTCGTCGATGAGCAACAGCCCGAGCTGCTCCGGCGAGAGTCCCCTGTCGCGCATGTGGTCGGCCCAGAAGCTGATCCAGTTGCCGATCTTCGTCTCGAACAGCGGGGTGCCCGCCTGAGAACCCGCGAAGGTGTCGCGAACCGAACCCCAGTCGCCGAAGGCCATGAAGACCATGTAGCAGGCGGCGTCGGGCCAGTCATCGACCCAGTCGTCGAAGCGCGTTGTGTCCGGTTCTG
>JALGSS010000617.1 GCA_029821745.1 Candidatus Zipacnadia bacterium | reverse complement strand
AGCAACGTGTGTGGTTCGCGAAATCCCATGACTGGGTGCCACTGGTCCCGCTCAGCGGGACCAGTGCGTGACAATACCGTGCCCCCGGTGTGCGGATCGCACAGTGACAGGACTGGGCGCCTGTGGGCCTGGTAGCCCTGCAGATCCCCCGGAGAAGGAGATGCCTGTGTGCCGCGCGAAGATGTCATGTAGCGTCCCCCCAATCCGCCGACCGAGGATACCGATCATGCCGCGCCCAATGCTGTTCCGAACTGCAGTGTTGTGTCTGACCGTGTGCGTCACAGTGCCGGGAGGGATGGCAATGGCCGACGAAGCCGGCAACCTGCTCCAGAACCCAGACCTTGGCCGCGGCATCGTGGCGCCAACCGCGTGGGGCTTCAACACGGCGGCGGGGAACCGCGGGTCCTGGCAGACCTCGGCGGATGGTGCCTCCCGCGCAGTGCTTATGGAGGCCGGCGGGCAAGACTGGGCTGGGCTGACATCCCGATCAGTCCCGGCCGAGCCCGGCGAGATCTTCACGGTGGCCGCCTGGATGCGCGCCGTCCCCGGCAGGAAGCCAACGGACGTGGACAGACTGTATGTGCGGTTCTTCGAACGGGGGCGGTTCGTCGGGCAGTCCGGACCTGCACTAACCGGGCTCGGAGACCGCTGGCAGCTCATATCGGGGCTTGTGACAGCGCCTGAGAAGACCTTCCGCGCCGATGTGTCGGTGCAGTTGCGCTCCAAGACGGCCGTGCGGATCGCCTCGCTTTGCCTCGCACGCGGAGATCGCACCAAGGACATCGCAGACCTGCTCCCGGCGCCTCCTGGAGACGTCGACTGGCGGCCGGTTGACCCGGAGGACCAGATGCCTGCTGACACCAACGAGAACGGCCTCGCTGACGCATTGGAGGCTTTCCTGGGGATCACGCCCGACGACGGCGCGGTGTCCATCCGCCGGACCCGCGATCACACCACCAGTTTCCAGACGCCCACGGGATACCGCGAAGACAATGACCTGAAGGTTGACACGATCATCGTGGCGGGCAACAGCGAGGACAACATCCGCTCCTGGGCCGCGATGGGCTACGAGCCCCACGTTATGGTCGGATTCCGCGCGGGAGCAGACTACCTGGGGCGCGAGCACAACGGGATACTGGGCCGCGACGAGACCCAGACGTCGAAGGACGGGACCCCGCTCACCTGCGGCCCTCACAGCTACTACATGGTGCCCACGGAGAACCGCCGCGACATATTCCGCGAGTATTTCGCCGAAGCGGCGCGACGCGGAGCTGTCGCAGCCTGCCCCGAGGAGCCCGAGTTCTTCTCCAGAGCCGGATACGGCGAAGCCTTCAAGCGCGAATGGCAGGCCTACTATGGTGAGCCCTGGCAGGACCAAACCACCTCGGTGGATGCGCGCTTCAAGTCCGAGAGGCTCAAGGTGGACCTCGAACGTCGCCTCCTACAGGCGTGCTATGAAGGCGCGCGCAGCATGTCGCCCGACATCACCCGCTTCCTGCTGGCCCACAGCCCCCTCAACTACACCGCCTGGGGAATCACCTTCGGCCACCAGGACATGATCGCCACGGGCGAGGTCGACGCGATGGTCGCCCAGGTCTGGACGGGCACGGCACGCTCGGGCATCACCTACGAGGGCCGAACCCGGGAGCGCACCTTCGAGAACGCCTACCTGGAGTACGCGTCGGCTCTCGGCCTCGTCCGGGGGCTTGACATCGACCTGTGGTTCCTGATGGACCCGTTGGAGGACAACCCCGACCGGTCGATGGAGGACTACGAGTACAACTATCACCGGACCCTCGTCGCCTCGCTCTTGTTCCCCGAGGTGGACAGGTTCGAGACCATGCCATGGCCCACGCGCATCTTCGGCCGCGTCCCCGACGAGTTTGCCACGGAGATTTGCAGCATCATCAACGTGCTCTCGGACATGCGCAACCAGAAGCAGTGCCGGTTCGAATCCGGCTCCACGGGCATCGGCACCTTCCTCGCGGACACGGCGATGTGGCAGCGAGGAACGCCCCATCCCAGCGACATGAACTGCTTCTACGGCATCACGCTGCCCCTGCTGATGCGTGGCGTCCCGGTCGAGGTACCCAACCTGGAGCGCGCCCCGGAGCCCGGCTATCTGGACCGCTTCCGCCTCCTGTTCGTGTCGTATGACATGCTCAAACCGATCCGACCGGCGATCAACGAAGCCCTCGCAGCCTGGACGCGCCGGGGCGGCTGTCTGGTGGTGCTGGGCGGCGAGGATGCCTACAACGCCGCCGACATGTGGTGGCGCGCGAAGGGCTTCGAGAGCCCCCAGGACCATCTGCTATCGCTGTGCGGGATGGATGTCTCCCGCCGTCAGACCATCGAGGGTCTCGCAACGGAAGACGAGTGGCAAGTCGTGGCCCGGACCGACTACACGGGCACGGACCTGGAGAACCAGACCGTCGAGACCATCGATCTCACGCCCTTCCTCAAGTCCGGCACCGCATTGCTGAAGTTCGAGGACAGCCGGAAAGGTGACGGCTGGGGTGCCCTGATCACCCGCATCTGGGCCGAGGGTACGCGCGACGGGAAGCCGGTGAAGCTCGACATCACGCCGGGTACCCCCGAGGAGCACGAGATCCTCGCTCTCAACGCCGACTCCCAGATCAATGACGTCGGCTGGCGGTTCTGCGATGGTAGGCGTTACGCCGTGTATGCCTTTGAGTTCGATCCGGGCACGCGGGCGACAGCCAGAGTCGAGGTCGGCAACCAGTACCTCATCCGGGCGATGGCGGGGCGCAACCGCCCACGGCGTGTCTTCAAGGCCACAGGTGAAGCCCAGGCCCTCGGTGTCGACGAGATCGAGACGATCCTCTCGCAACCCGTCGTCACCTACGGGCAGTCCGGTGCCACTTCGCTGTACGCTGACGGAGACACCGCCCTCCTGTCCGAGAAGCGCGTCGGCGAGGGTACCGTCCTCTTCTTCGGCGTCGCGCCGTCATGGTTTGCGCAGTCGGCTGAGGGCGCGGAGCAGATGCGCGCCCTAACCCGCTACGCCATTGAGGAGAAGCTGGGCGACACCTTCCGTGAGCAGGGATACCTGAAGCTGAAGCGCGGGCGCTATGTCATCGCCAAGACTTTCGATGAGACCATCCATATCGCCGGGCGCTACGTGAATGTCCTGAACTCGGAGCTCCCGATGGTCGCTGATGCCAACTTGAGGCCTGATGAACTCGCGGTCCTGTACGACATCGCCCCCGACGTAGGCAGCGAACCCAGGTTGCTGTTCGCCTCGTCCTGCGTTGAGTGGAAGTCAGAGGAGAAAGGCCGCTTGCGCCTGATTCTGTCGGGAGCCGAGGGCACCGTCGGGACATGCCGCCTTCTCCTTGGCGAGACGCGCTTGCAGTCGTTGCGAGCAGTTGACGCGGATGGCAAGCCGGTCGAGGTCGAGCAGTTCGTGGACGGAGA
>JALGSS010000616.1 GCA_029821745.1 Candidatus Zipacnadia bacterium | reverse complement strand
ATACCACTCGCACACAATGCGGTCGTTGCGGATGACTACGAGAGTCTTCGTGCGGTGCTTCTGCAGACCAGCCACCATGTCCTCGAGCTGCGCCGATGACATCCCGTGGTCTTCGGGTGAAGCCACCTGCCAGTCGAAGGCCTGGGCTCCGACCGGCAACAACAGGAGCGCGGCGACTAGAACCGTTCCGGCGGCGACGTACTCCGGCGGCGACGTACGCGTGCATGGTCCTCTATCCTCCGCATCGGGAAGCTTCGAGCCTAGCTTGACTGCGCGATAGTGCCTTCGCCACGCCTCGCGGGAAACCTGCGCGCGCGAGGGCCCCGATATTGTCCACGCAGTTGCAGGATTCCCACGTGCCACGTTACACTGTTAAGTTGGTCCTACCCCATTCGAAGCAATGATCACGACGTGCCGCGGGTTCGCGCAGAGCCTGGTCGATCCAGTTCGACGACCGGCTTGTGCGGCCCCCGATGGAGGCAATCAATGACTGATCGGGCAACCCGGCGACAGGGCGCGCGACTCATGCGCCGCGTCCTCATACTCGCCCTCATCTTCTCCCTCACTGTACTCGCCGGCCCTCCCGTCAGTTCCCAGGACTACGCGGCCATGAAGCAGGCCGCGCTGATGATGCAGACCTGGAACGGCCGGAACATCGGGCAGTTGTACGCCCAGATCAAGCAGACTGCAGGCTTGCCGGGGGAGTTCGCCTTCGACACGATCCGCCGGATCAACCTGGCGATGGCCCAGAACCCCCGAGAAGTTCACCGGAGTGGATAGGGCCAGAATCGCCCAGAAGCAGCGTCAGGCGGCGGCGATGATCAAGAATTCCGTGGACCCGGCATGCAGCCGGGCATGGCGCGAGTTCGCCCGCAACGCTACGCCGGAGCAGCTGCCTCTGTGGTTGGGCAAAGCGACATCGGTTCCTCGCTGTTGCCGGACAAGATCCCCGACGCGAATACGGATATCGACCGCACCATACAAGGCTCGGACGTGAAGGTGAATCAGAGCGTGCGGAACCTGGCCCGCGCCGAGATCATCGTTGAGTTGGGCGCCGCGGGGACGAACCTGTCCGCAGCCGACTTCGGCGTCATCATTACGGCGCATGGTGATGAGGCTGAAGCCGACGTCTTCAAGCGCCGGGGCGGCATTGAGTGGGCCAAGCGCAACATGCAGCGGGTGGAGATCATCGACCCGCGAACCGGGGCTTCGCGAGAGTATCGTGGGGCGCCCGGGGAACTGGTGCAGATACTTGAGAACGCCGAGAATCTCGCCAAGCTGCGCGCGCAAGTGATGAAGACGGGGGGCGCCGCGGAGTACGGGAAGATGTTCACGCTTGAGGGGGCCCTGAAGGCGGAGATCCCGCCGGAACTCCGGGCCAAGTACTCCAAGCTGCTGACCCCCGAGATCGGCGACATCTACGCCTCCCGCTGCTCGACTGCGGCGGGCGGATGCCTCGACATGGCCGAGCACTTGCAGATGGAAGTGCTGGACAAGCCTACGAACCACGCGGACCGCCTCAAGAAGACCTGCAAGTATGTCGAGCGCGCCAACAGCATTGTCCGGCGCGTGCCGGGGCTTCAGGCTACCCTCGACAGCGACCCCTTGCTTCAGGAATACGCGGACGTGCTGGATCTGAAGAACAAGGTCGGCCGGGCGAACGCCCAGCAGCTCGAAGCCTTGCTCAAGCAGCATTTCGGCGACACGCCCGACGCGGGCCTGGCTGAGATCGGCCGGCGCTCGAAGATGGCTATGGTGCGGATGACTGAGATCGCCTTCCAGGCCGAACTCGACCGCATCGTGGCGATGAAGGACCCAGTGCAGCGCGCGGCGGCACTCAAGGCTCTCGCGAAAGACTTCGCCGGCCTGAGCATCGCGGAGTTTCAGGCCCTGGCCAAGGGCGCGATGAGCACGATCGGCAAGCTCATGGACCTCAACACCAAGCCGAAGGAGTTCAAGGCGGTCAAGGACAGTTGGGCGTCCCTGGAAGCCCTGCGCAAGACCAGTCCCTCCGAGGTCGAGAAGGTCGCGTCCCTGCTCCGGAAGACGGAATCGGGCCGCAAACTGCTCGCGAAGTTGGGGCAGCTCCTCGAATGGGCCGATAAGCCTCTGATCGGCACGGGCGAAGCGCGGATGATCCACCCGATTGTAGAGTTCGTCAACGACCTGCGCGCCTCGGCGGCTCCCGTGATGACCTGGACCGGGCACGCGACCCTCGCCGTGGGCATCTTCGAGCAATCGATGCATGCCAAGAACAACGCGGAGCTGGCCCTGGGTATCGGTCACGCACTGGTTGGCTGCACCGTCCCCGGGATGATCTTCGAGGGAGCCTGGGCGTCAATCCGCGACAACGACAACGAGGCCCTCGCCCGGACCATCATGTACCTCCTCCTGCCCGAGACCGCCATGCCCGCGATGGTCGGCGCCCTGGGCAACGCCACCATCAGCATCGCGGCGACAACGACCTTTGAGTCACAGCTCAACGCCCTTTACTGGGCCGGCCACTTCCACGTGGGTGGAGACGAGGATGGGCGGCTTAGACACATTGAGGCGATCACCGCCGATTACAGCAACCCCGCGGAGTTGCCGGAATTCCTGAATGATCTGCTTGGGCCCGGGGGCCATGCCATTGCTGCGAACATGACGAAGGTTGCCGGCAACCGTCTGATCGACGAGCAGCTCACGGGCATCGATGTGATCATGCGGGCCACCGTGGTGGAGAGCATCCGCGCGACCGTGGTCAACGGCAAGATACTGGTGTTCCGGGATGATGGGCCGCTGATGATGGCGTGCGCCAACATCCAGAAGTACCAGAAGGAAATCGACGACATGGCCGGGCTCTTCGGGATCTCGGTGCCTCCTGAGGCGATGCCTCTTGATTGCGACCAGAAGGGCAACGAGGGCGCGTGGACGGGCGATCTTTCCAAGGGCCAGAAGCGGGCCATGTGGCACTTCCTCAACGCGCGGGAGACGTGGCGGAAGACCGCGCGCGGGGCCTTCCTCGAGGCTCTCGTTCGCACCCTTGAGGAACGCGAGCGCTCCGAGCGCGACATCAAGAACGCGAAGCGCGATGAGCTCTACAAGGCGCTGACGCAGGCCTTCACAGACCTGGACATCGTCGACAAGGGCGTGGCCGCCTACGAGGCCGACTCCGGCTACCACATTCTCCGCAAGGCCTGGAACGTGATCTACCAGTCGGACCACGAGGCCAAGCTCAACGAGATGCGGTCACTGCACAAGTTCCATGATGCTTACACGGCGGTGCGGGATGCGCGAAACGGAATCGAGGGCGTCCTGAAGACCAATCTGGACAAGGATCCGGCTCCGCGGCCGCTCACCGGGTCGCTCCCATTGACGCTGAACCCGGGCATCGATGTCGGACTTGCCATGAAGTTTACCCAGCAGGTGGAAAGACTGGCCGAAAGGACCCGGGGAGAGCTGGAGCGCATCAAGCGTGGGACGCTTGAGGGTGACTACGACCGGGAGACGTACCGCAAGCTGTACGAACTGCGCTACCTGCGCGACTACTGGTGGCACATGCGCGACGCGACGGTGGAGGCCCGGAAGCTGCACTGGAAGGTCGAGGTGTGGGACGTCTCGGTGCTCTACGGGCAGGGCGAAGACGCGTACAACAAGTCGCAGAAGTCCGGCGAGGATGCGAAGGCACTGCTCGCGGAGTACAAAGACCACTACGGCGGCGAGTACGTGGTGGAGATCAAGGCGCCGGACGAGATCGAGTCCGGCACACCAGTCAAGATCACCTGCGCGGTGAAGCAGAAGCTCAAGGAGAAGCCCGGAGAGGCCGAGGCACGGATGGAGCCCGTACCGGCGGAGGTCCTGCGTCAGATGCGCTTCGCGTGGAGCTCCGGCAAGGCGTCCCTCGGCGAGGACGATCGTTCCGAACGGACGTACAAGCTCACGACCGTGGGCGAGCACGAGTTCAAGATTGTCGTCACGCGGGTGCTGGCCGGCCCCGTCGGCGAGAAGCGTGAGCCTGTCGGCACCGTGACCAAGACCATCAAGGTCGTGGCCGAAGGCGGGCTTCAGCTCGCGATCGACGGGCCAGACGAGGGCAAGGTCGGCGTCCCGCTGACCTGCACCGTCAAGATCGCGAAGGGCGACGCGAACTCAGTTGCCCAGCCCCAATGGATTTGGTGGGACGAGAAGACTAAGCGGGAGCTTGGTGAGGGCGATGCGTGGGAATTCACCCCCACGAAGGCCGGGCCGATGGCGATTCGCGTGGAACTGCGCGACGCGATGGCGATTCGCGTGGAACTGCGCGACGGGAAGGCGAAGGTCGACAAGGTGCTCGCGGCGGCCCGAAAGAAGATCACGATCCAGCCTGCCGGCGAGGTGACGGTCGCGATCAACGGCGGTGATGAGGTGGATACCGACGCGCCTCTCGAACTCATCGCCGACCTGAAGGCGGACGAGAGCGTTAAGCCGCAGCTCAAGCTGGTATGGCGCGTAGAAGACAGAGCAGAGACTCTCGGCACCGGTGCTGCGGCAACTTTCTCCGAGACCCGTCCGGGGACGTACCGCGTGGTCCTGGATGCCTGGGGCAAGGTGGGGGACAGGGACCGCGTCCTCGCCTCGGACACACATACGGTGGTCGTGACGGAGCAGGCCGAAGATGATCCTGACGAACCCGTGAAGCCGCCGAAGAAGGGCACGGTCAGCATCGCGGTCGAGGCCTACCGCAAGGTGGCCTTCATCAAAGCGGAACGCGGCAAGGGTGCCACGAACATGAAGGACTACGCTTTCCACGGGGCCTTCATGAACCTGTCAGAGGCCTCGGGCATGCAGCCCGTGCGCAAGCTCCGCGAGGCCGACTTCGCGGAGATTTGGCTGGTCAAGATTCCCGTCACCGTCCAGATCGAGGGGGACATCAAGATACTCCGCCAGGGCGTCTACGACTACACGGGACGCCCCGAGACGTTCATCGTGCTTGACCCCGCGTACGCGAACCGGGTTGACGGTGTGACCGTCACGGGCTACCCGAAGTCCGTCGGCCCCGCGCAGACCTACTACGACTCCAACTCCGCCGGCGCGGGCAGCGCGTGGGGCGGCGGGATGCGCACGAAGATGACCTTCAAGGAGACCACGGCCAAGGCCATCAGCTTCGGGGATGACTACTACACGACTCTCTCCTACGTCTTCAACGAAGAGTGGTACACCTTCGAGGGTAAGGCGAAGAAACTCAAGGAGGTCGAGGGCGATCCGCGGACGACGAGCATGGAGTTCAGGGTCCACGTCATGGCCCACAAGGACTGGCTGAAGCCTGTGGACACAGGGCCCAAGGGCGTGAAGCTCACGGCCTCCGCGACGAACCCGAAGCAGGCAGGCCCGGTGCAGATCACCGCCGCCGTGTCGGGTACCAAGCCGGAAGACAACCCTCTGGTGTTCAAGTGGACCGGCGTGACTGACAGCAACCAGCATCAGGCGACGCTGGAGGTCAAGGCAGATGGAGAGCACACCGTGGCCTGCAGTGTGACCACGGCGAAGGGCGAGACCATCGGGTCCGACCAGGTGACCATCGAGGCGGACCTGGAGAAGGCAGTCACGATCACGAAAACCGCCCCACCGGGGGACACTGTTACGGTCGGCCGGCCGGCAGCTTTCGCCGCGCAGGTGACGCAGGATGGGAAGCCCGCGACCGGTGAGTTCGTCTACCGGTGGGAGCCCCAGGACGCGATCAAGTGGGCGGAAGGGGAGACGACGGGCCCGGCGAATGGCGGCACTTTCGTGCAGCCCGGCAAGACGGCTGTCTGGGTAGTCGTCCTCAAGAAGCGGGGCGACGCCCTGGAAACCGTCGCGGAATCCGACCGCCTCGAGATCGACGTGGCGAAGCCCGGCCTGACGCTGACCTTCGAACCGGCTACGCCGTACATCGGTCAGACCACAGTCGCCAAGGTCGTGTTGGCTCCGGACCCCGGGGCCGATGAAGCCGACATTCGCTGGGAGCTTCCCGGGAACGTGCAGGACCTGGGTGAATCGCAGGACACGCGACAGCGCACCTTCCGGCCGAAGGACGACAGGCCGGCCAAGCTGATCGCCCGGGCCCGCGTGAAGGGTTCGGGAGGCGACCTCGGAGAGGTCGAGAGCACGGTGACGGCGGCTCCCTTCAAGGTGACAGCGACGGTGGTCGGGTCGATAGGGGCGAAGCCCCGCGTGTTCAAGCCGGGCGTCGGCCTCGTCGAAGAGACGCGAGCCCTCGCCGTTCACCAGAACGTGATACTCAGAGCCTCAGTGGAGCCGAAGCCTGAGAAGGGGCCCGCACGGTTCCGCTGGACGCTGAACGAGGATAGCCACTTCGCCGGGGGCGACTCCGGCAGCGAGATCACGGCCAATCGCAGCCAGACCGGGCAGTGCATCGCCACTGTTTCCGTGGAGGACGCCGACGGTCTGAAGCTGGGCTCGGCAACGGCGCAGTTCTCTGTGACGATCTCCCAGAAGCAGTTGGATGCGACGCCCCCGGCGGACGATCCCCCGGCAGTTCCGGGCTACGCGGTCACGGTTGAGAAGGTCGCGCCCGCAACTGACAGCATCTCCGTGGGCGGCGCCGTGACGTTGCGGGCCACGCTGCTCAAGGACGGCGCCCCGACCACGGGCAAGTACACGTACCGTTGGGAGCCCATCGATGGCGCGCGTTTCGCCCCACAGTCGGGGACGGCGCCGAGCACGTCGGCCACCTTCGCCGAACCCGGGAGGTTCCAGGTTGTGGTGAGCGTTCTGGAGGCCCGGCGTGGCATCAAGATAGGGAAGCCGCGCCCTGGGGATGCCGGGAAACTCGTCGCGCGCTCCGCGCCCTTCGAACTACTCATCGGCGGGAAGGACAGTGGCGCCGAACAGGACACGAGCACCCGTGCGTCGGCGAAGCTCGCCTCGGCACAAGACAAGGTGAAGACGGGCGACGTGGACCAGGCAATCGCCGACGCCGAGGAAGCCGTGCGTCTCGACCCCGAGAACCGGGAGGCCTCTCGCCTTGCGCAGCAACTCAAGGCTGAGAAGCAAGTGGTGGCGTCTCAAATCGAGAAGGCCAAGGCGCTCATCGCGGCGGGGAATCTCACGGAAGCGCAGCAGGAACTCGCCGTCGCGCAGAATCTGCATCCCAAGTATGCGCCGGTCGCCGAGGCCGAGAAAGCCCTCGCTGCGGCAGTAGCGCGGGACCAGGCGAATCAGGATGCGGTGGACGCTGCTAACGCGAAGCGTCTGAATGAGGTGCTTCTCGTCCTGCGCGACGCCGACAAGCAGTGTGATGGGCAAGTGCCGCCCGCTGCCGCCCTCGACAACTGGCTGAAGCGTGCGGATGAGGCCCTCAAGCTCCAGCCCGACAATGAAGAGGCGAAGAAGACGCGGGCCCTGGTGGCGAAGCGCTTGGAGTGGCGCAAGGCCCTCGACGCGGCCCCCGCAGGTGAGACGCGGGTCTTCAAGCTCGAATCCCGCTCGTGGGGGGCGCCGCTCAAGCGAGGACACCCACGCAGCTTCGCCCGGATGG
>JALGSS010000615.1 GCA_029821745.1 Candidatus Zipacnadia bacterium | reverse complement strand
GTTCCCCGGTCCGGCGAGGTCCAGCCGGATGATTTTGAGAGTGCCGCTCCACTTGCGCTCAGGTTTCTTGAAGACCTGGTACGTGTGCCAGTCGCCGTCACGCTCGAGCCGGAACCGGAAGGCCTTCCCGGCGGACATGTTCGGCTCATCGGTGGTGCTCCAGAATAGCTCGCAGGTCCCCGCGTCCTCGGCAGTCTTGAGCCGCAGGGCGATGCAACCCAGATCGTCAACAGCCACCCCGGCGTTGTCGACGATGAGTTGCGGGTCGTCGAGAGTCACCGTGGTGGACAGGATCCCGTCAGCCACGGTGAAGGGCTCCACATGATACGGCTGCCAGCCCTGAGAATCTTCGCATCGGGCAGCGGCGCGTCGATCTCCCACTTGACGGTCCGAAGCAGCCGGGGCGGGTCAGGATACGGCTGCTTCTCCATTTCCCGAGCGCCCGCGAGTTCCTCTTCGCTCAGCACATTGAAGCTCGCGATCTTGTCGGCCCCGGGCACGTAGTCCACGTGCTCGGCCGGGGCATCAGTGAACACCTCACGGACCGCATCCAGGAACCCGAATCCCCACTCCTTGTCCGGCTCAATGAAGCTGCCCTCGCCCCATTCGTTCCAGGCTTCGATGATCGCCATGTTCAGGCGCTTGTCGATGTACTTCAGACTGTCTCTGCAATGGCCCGCGAACTTCTCGGGGGACTTCCCCGTGATGACTGCCGCGTTCTTCCCCGCGCGGGGGCGGTTATCCCAGTTTGAGCCGATGGCCAGCATGTACGGCAGGCCCTCCCGCGAAGTGATCCCTTTCCAGGTCGTCTCGTAGTGGGTGACGACATCTTCATATGGGACGCTGTAGCCGCCGCGCCATTCGTACTTCGAATCATAGTCTGTCCCGTAGTAGCCATACCCGGTCATCGCATCGAAGCCGGCCTCTTCCGCCTGTTTCCCGCCGCCCATCGCGACAAGATAGATGTCCTTGAAGCCCTTCGCGTGGAGCGCCTCGTTCATCGCCTCAACCGCCTGGATGAACCCTTCGGGGCCGCCATTGGCGGTGATCAGTCGCCGGAAATCCCAGACCACGAAGACGGGTCGGCCATCGACGGTCAGGTAGTTGGGCAGCTTGAAGTAGTTGTCCGCGCAGTATTCGGCCATCTGAACGAGGGCCTCTGTCTGAAAGTCCTCGTCGAGGGGGCGATTCCATTTCCTGTTTCGCCAGTCCATCCCGTGATTGCACCAGTGGATGCAGAACTTCATTAGGTCGCAGTACTTGGCCTTGAGGAAGCCGCGTTCGAGGGTCCGCATCAGCCGGTGCTCGCCCGCGTTCCAGTACCAGTCGAAGCAGAAGAAGGAGATCCCGTGCTCCAGGGCCCACTTGATATGCCAGTCATTGACCTCAGGCATGGAATCATCATAGAAGCCGAGCAGCGGACGAGGCGCGGGCTTCTTCGCCACCGCACGCCATTCGCTGTCCTCGTCATGGGTGCGGTACGGGTAGTCGCCGCGTCCCTCATACCGGTACCAGCCGGGGAAGATGTAGACGCCCACGTCGACGCTGCTCTCCACGATCTCAGGCGGCGGCACTGAATCGCCTTCCCAGACCGTCGGCTCCACGGCGTAGCTGCAGCCGGCTCCCGCCATCATCAGTACTGCGGCCAGAAGTATCCTCACGAGGCAGTCTCCCTTCAGTTCAAGACCCGGGCGCTGTGGTTCGCGTCCGGCGCGTTGTCAGTAGTTTCTTTCAGCACGCGACGGGTTAATTCCTTGCCGAAACATCCGCGCAAGGAAGATCAGGGGCGAAGGAGCCCGCGCGTGCCGGCGAGAATATCCCCACCAGGACGTCCGTTTCCCAGTAGGCAAGGCCGTTCGGCGTGCCTTCGCCATTCCCTTTCGAGGAAGGGGCCGGGGGGCCGGCTCGCCGTTCGCCACATTCCGCCTCAATCGCAGGAGGAACACGCAATGCGCACCGCAATTATGATACTCATGCTCTCCCTCGCCGTCGCAGTCTGCCAGGCCCAGCGAACCTTCGTGCGGGCTGTGGATGACTTCGAGAGCGGGGAGATCGTCGGTTGGCAGAGCAGCATGTCCGGGGAGTACTACAAGGGCGGCACCGGGCAGAAGGGCCTGTCGGTCGTCGATGACCCCGACCGTGGCAAGGTACTGCAGTGCCGGATCCGCTACGTTGACGCACGCGCCAGCGAGCCGTCCTTCATCACCCGCGCCCTGGATCCGCGACCCGGCAAGCTCGACGTCGTGGGTGTGCGGTTCTGGGCGAAGCTCAGTGAGGCCGCCATCGACCCCGCGATGGGCTTCAAGGTGCGGCTGCGAACCGGGGATGCTTCCTTCACGGACTATGATGTGCAAGGGCAGCTTGGCAGACCTTTCCCTGTCGGCGAGTGGGTCCGGGTCGAGTTGGACACCAAGCTCGGTCCGAGCGTGCGCAACATCTGGAACGACGTCTTCGGCACAGTCCGACAGATGACGTTCCGACTGGACGACATCGACAACAAGAATACCGAGTTCGATCTTCTCATCGATGACATCGAGCTGATCGTCAAGCAGCCGGCGCAAGTTGGTGAGTACACGCCGACCGTGCGTGAGCGCCCGGAGGACGGCAAGACGAAGATCCTGCTGCTCAAGCACCGGGCGGCGGGCTACTACAATGTCGAGGAAGCCATCGAGGCCGTCGCGCCGGAGGCCGAAGTCGATACCTTCGAGTTCCGCGGCTACCACTTCGAGTTCTTCGGCTTCCCTGAGAGCCTGGCGGAAGTTCTCGCCTACGACGCAATCATCATGCTCGACGTTGACCCCTTCATGATGAGCTGGGAGCAGTGCTGTTGGATCTCGGACGCGGTGGCCTCCGGCACGCGCATGTTGGTCCTCGGGGGCCCGGTGACACTCACGGAATCGAAAGACTTCAAGGCGCCGCTGCGGGCAGTTCTCCCCGTGACCTTCGGAGACGATGCGAAGACTGTTGGTGCATCCGCGCCACCCGAAATCGGGGAGCCGCACTTCCTGAACCAGGGCTTCGACCCGGCCGGCCTGGGGAAAGTCTCCAGCATCCACGACGTGACGCCCAAGGACGGCGCGGAGGTTCCGTGGACCGTCAAGGGCAAGCCGCTGGTGATCACGAAGCCGGTGGACAAGGGCCGCTGCACCGTGGTGAATACCTGGGCCCGAGTGGACAAGTCTGCCACGGGCGGCTTCTTCACATCCACACTGTCGGATGATCTGATGCGGCGGCTTGTCGGGAGCGCCATCGACCGTGAAGATGGCCCGTCCGTGAGGCAATTGCAGCTTCCCGATCTCTTCGTGATCGGCGAGGATGATGTGATCCTGCGCGCTGCGGCGAAGACGGATGACACGGACTTGGGGCTGCGACTGACCGATGATGAAGGCACCGAGATTGCCGGGACGCGGAACGACGCGGGCGAGTGGGAATTCGCCATTCACCTTCGCGCCGGCCTGAGCACCGAGACGCTACGCCACTTCCGCCTGGAGACCGACGAGGGCCCCGGCGGCGGCCCCGCGGACTTCCGAGACTTCCAGATCGCCGTGCAGAACCCGGTGAAGCTGGCCGCGGTTTGGACGCGCAGCAAGTACACCTTCGCCCCGGGCAGCCCGGTGGAGTTCACGGTCCAAGCGGGCAGGCGCGACGTCGCCGACGTCTCAACACAGATCACCTACGCGAACGGGCGGCTGCCGGTGTCGATCAGTGGCTTCGTCGATTCGTGGGTGTACAAGCCGGGCACTGAGACTATCATCCACAACCTTGACGGAGACGCGGACGTGAAGGTGACCCCCCGAGGCGGGATGCCCCCGGCGTGGACGGTGACGGGGCACCCACGCTCATCTCGGGCCAAGGAGAACGTCAGGTTCGGAGAAGATGACCGGATTCTGCACGCGCTCCGGGGCATCAATGTCCACCCGGGGGGCCAGGTGACTGTGTCGACGGAGTATGAGTTCCAACAAGACATGAAGGTCTCCCGGTTGCCCCTACTCGTCAACCTGCCGGTGAGTGTGTACGCCGGGATGAGGTACACCGTCGAGCAGAAGGAGGGTGTCCGCGAGGGCGTGTTCCCGGTC
>JALGSS010000614.1 GCA_029821745.1 Candidatus Zipacnadia bacterium | reverse complement strand
TTGGCGATCTGACACCAGCGCGCGACCTCTCTGTCGGCCTCCGGATCGTCGTGGAGCATGCCCAGGATCACCGGTGGGACAGGCTTGCCCATGCGCACCGCGACGCCCGTGAACTCGGGCACGGAGCACAGGTCATCGTTGCACAACTGCATGTACGTGCTGGCGTTCTCGTAGTCCATGGCTGCTCGCGGCTGCAGGGCGACCAGCACCACGGGGATATCGAGCTCACGAATCAGCGCGCCGAAGGTGGATGAGGTCGCGTAGGTGACCATGTCGACAAGCAGCAGGTCCAGATCGGCGGCCTTCAGTCGGGGCAGCACGGCGTAGGCCGCCTCGGCGTTGTCGACCATGCCGAAGTTGACCGTATCGACCCCGCAACCTTGCACGCGCCCCTCGAAGATGGCGAGTTTGCCCGCGCGCAGTGAGAGGCTTGCGGCGCTCAATGATCATCGAGGAAGACCTCCGTTGGGTCGCGCTGGCCGGCGTCACCAGGAGATAAGAACAGTACCCGACACATTGTCGGCCTGGACGTAGTTGCCCATGCTGTCCCGGTGCTCAGTCAGGGGCAGGAACTCGCCCTGCAGGTAGGGATAGGCGGGATTGCGCAGCATCGTGACCTGCGCCTCGGTACCAGGCTCGTGGTGGAAGCGCACCGTTGCGTCGCGCAATCCCTGGACACGCATCCGGCGGCTAATCCCGATCATCCCCGAGTGCTCTTCGCGGCAGGACAGCAGTCCGTCCACCGTCTGCTCCACGAACACGCGACACTCACGGTGCCAGGCCGGAGGCATAGTGTACGTGGCCCGGCCGTTGCTCAGGCGCGTGTGCATCCCGAGCATCAGCGGCGCTCCCTGGGGGAAGCGCAGGTGTTGCTGCACGGTATTGTCCAGGTTGTAACCCGAGAAGAAGAACCCGTTGGCATGACGGGCGATGCACAGCATCGGGTCGCGCTGTTCCGCATCCTGCTTCTCGACCAGCAATTCTGTGCCAAGCGCGCCCACGGCACCCCGCATGAATGACTCGGCGGGGAACCACTCTTCTGCATTGAGCGGCACGAGCAGATGCCCCCGCATCTGCTCGGGGTCGCAGGAGACGGTGCCCCGGGCCCAGGCCAGGGCTCCACCGTCGCCTATTCCGCGACAGATGGCGGCCCCCACGCGCTCCTGGCCGGCTTGCTGCAGGCGCACGAGCGTCTCGTTATCCCCAGATCGGCCCTGGGCCTCACACGCGCAGATTCCGCCCGCCGACAGGAGCCCATGGTGCATGAGCCGGGAGCCATAGGGCTTCCCGTGCAGCATGTCGCCCGCCAGGTCCGTCTCCACCTCGAACTCCCCGGACAGTGGCGTGCCCGGTTCCAGGCCCAGTAGGGCCGTGACGCGCTCGCCGGCGCGTGCGATGGGGCCGTAGAGCAGCACATTCCTCCCACGTTCGGCGTGACCCAGCAAGGCGCGCTCCCAGTCACTGTCGGCATCCGGAACCGGGCTCACGAGCGTGGTCTCGGCCAGAGCACCGGGTGTCTGACGCGAAACACGCCGCAGGTTCCCGGTGCTGATGACTGTGTTAACCGGCAGGCCCTGGTTGACCGCGCCCCGCATGAATTGACCGCGCCCCGCATGAACCAGTCGCCGAAGAATACCTCGTCCACGCGTGTGGGCCGGCCGAATGTCCAGTCATGGTACTCGTCGAAGGGGTAGACCCATGTCAGCGGCCCGGGCGCGTCCGGCGCGTCCCGGCGACCTGTCAGAATATGCGGGATCACCTCATTGGGCACTTGGTCGGGCAGGTCGCCGTAGGAATCGTCGGCGGTGAGGAACAGGATGGACGTGGGTGTGCGCGCTTGTCCCTGCTCATCGAGACGTGAG
Organism: Candidatus Zipacnadia bacterium; assembly: GCA_029821745.1. Lineage (GTDB taxonomy): Bacteria > Armatimonadota > Zipacnadia > Zipacnadales > JABUFB01 > JALGSS01. The sequence goes on along the minus strand of JALGSS010000614.1, from coordinate 4,495 downwards.
ACGCTCAGCGGCAGGTAGATGTCGTGGGGCTCGCGACCGTAGCGATCAAGCCAGGGGCTATTGAGCCACCACGGGTCGTGGGTGTAGTAGCGGAAGGGGAAGGTCTCGCCCGGCAGCTCGGCGATGTGTGACATCCATCCCACCAGCTCCAGGCCGAAGTCGTGGTTGAGGGCCGCCCACGGAGAGTTCGGCGGGGGCTCCAGACCGAATCCCCCCTGGTAGATGTCCCGCAGAGGAACCGCATCCGAGGACAGATCCATGCCGGTGGACAGGTTGGTGCCGCGAGTCTCGATGGGGAAATCGGGGCACTCCTCGCGAAATAGCCTCCAGAATGCCAGGACCTTCTCTCGGACCTCGTCGATCCGGTCCACCGAGAAGCCTGTGCCGTCAAACACCGCGCCCCGCAATGCCCAGGGCTCCAGGCCGAAGCCGAATCCGTTGGAGAGCCATACGTAGTCGAAGCCCAGATCCCGCAGGAAATGTCTGCACTGCCGCCCGAGGAACGTCCCGAAGGGTGTCGCCCCGGGGATGCCCTCCGGGAACCCGGCGTACGCCTCACTGTCGGCCTCGAGCGTAGCGTAGGAGCACACGAAGCTCTTCGCGCCCATGGTGTCGCCCATGCAGATCTCGGGGTGCTTCTCGTACTTGAAGGGGGACTTGGCGAACTCGGGCCCAGGGTCGAAGGTCTCGCCCACGCGCACCGGCTTGCCCGTGACTTCGGCGCCGACCTGTTTGATCACGCGGACGAGCTGCTTGAGCCGGCCGTACGTGAAGACAGGCGGGTTCTCCATGTACAGATAGGGCCGGCTGTGGAGCGCGAGGCCCTCGGGATCGTTCGCCACATGAGCCTTGGGGTTCGCGCCGCCGATATACCTGGCCCACTCGAAGGGCGCGGTCAGGTCTCCCCGGTAATCCAGGATTTCGGAACCATCGGCGCACCACAGGAGCACGGACACCCTCTCCGCGTGCCGTAGCAGTGGCAGCCATTGAGTGAACAGATGCGTGCAGACCTCGCGAGCAGTACCCTCGGACGTGTCCCTGAAAGGTTTGAGGCTGATCTCAAGGGTGACATTCTGCAGGCTCATCAGGCAACTCCTCGGTCACGAGACTGGAGGCTGGAACCGGTCTTCGCGGCTCCGCGGGTCACGGCGGAGGGAGCTTGGCCGCGCCCGTACAATCGTCCCCAACGGTACCGCGCCGGCGGGACGCTGTCAATCAGGCCGGCCTTCGGCCGCCACAGTGCGTTGGGAACGTCCTCTGCCGCCCGGCGGTGGGGTGAACCCCCGAGAGTAGTGGTCGAGTAAGAAGGTTGTTCGCTGCCGACGGCGGAAATCTGTGTCGCAGTCGGGGCGGTGCTTCCTGAGGGCACGCCGTGAGGTCCGGCGCCGCCGCCATTGCGTCACACGGGAACGGGAGTCTGATATGCCAGACAATGCGAAGCATACAGCCGATGGCCGCCGAATCCAGCCCATGATCGTGTGCCTGGTGCTTCTCGTGCTCAGCGCATGGGTCTGCGGGGCACAGAATGGGCCTGCTTTCAGAGACGCGACGTCCGAGCTGATCTCGGGGCTGGGGAACGGCGCGGCCTGCTGGGCGGACCTGGACAATGACGGGTGGACCGATCTGTGCGCGGGTGGAACCGTCTGGATCAACAATGGCGGGAAGGGCTTCAGCAGGCTGATGGACGGCGTTGGGGCCGCTGTCGCGGCGGATTTCGACAATGATGGCTTCGTGGATCTGTTCTCCTGGTCCTCGTTGAAGGTCTTCCGGAACGAAGCGGGGGAGAGCTTCAGCCCGATCGAGATGCCCGAACTGCCCAAGTGCGCCTCGCGCGGCGCCTCCTGGGGAGACTTCAACGGCGACGGATTCGTGGACCTGTTCGTGGGCGGCTACGAGGTCTGGAACCCCAGCGTTACCTATCCGGACATGATCCTGATGAACGTGGACGGCAAGGGCTTCGAGCTTGCGTGGAGCGAGGTGCGATACCGGGCCCGGGGAGTGACAGCCTGCGACTTCGACGAAGACGGCGATCTGGATGTGTACGTATCGAACTACCGCCTCCAGCCGAACCTGCTCTGGCGCAACGACGGCACGGGCGTCTTCGAGGAGATCGCCGGGGCCGCGAACGCCATCGCCACATCCGCCGGTTTCGGTGGCGGCCATGCCATCGGCGCTGCGTGGGGCGACTTTGACGAGGACGGACACATCGACCTGTTCGCCGGGAACTTCGCCCACCGGGACAGCCGGGGCGACCAGCCCAAGTCACGCTTCCTGCGTAATCAGGGCCCCGAGAAGGGGTATGTGTTTGACGACCGAGGCACATGCGGCGTGTACTACCAGGAATCCTACGCGAGCCCGACCGCGGGCGACTATGACAATGACGGCGACCTGGACCTGTTCTTCACCACCGTCTACGGCACTGCGTCCTTCGGGAAGAAGAACCACCCGGTTCTCTACCGTAATGATGGCGGCTTTGCCTTCGCTGATGCGTCCGCATCGACCAAGGTGAGCGGGTTGCCCTCGACCTACCAGGCTGCCTGGGCCGACTTCGACAATGATGGGGACCTTGATCTTGTGAGCGCGGGTCGGCTGTTCGTAAACGAGGGGACCGGGAACCACTGGCTGAAGGTCTTGGTCCATGGAGACGGAAGCGCCATCGACTGGTCCGCGATCGGCGCTCAGGTTCGCATTGAGTTGCCCGGCAAGACCCTGACGCGGCAGGTTGAGGCGGGCACCGGTGAGGGCAATCAGAATGATCTCGTCCTGCACTTCGGCCTGGGTGAGCACGCCGCGCCGGTGAATCTGGACATCCGCTGGCCGAACGGGACCATGCAGACGGTCCCGAGCGTCGAGGTGGACCGCCTGGTCGCTGTGCGCTTCGACAGCACGCCCTGATTTGACCGCTACCGCAGTTGCTCAATCCGACGCGCGTTGCGACGGACGTTGCCCGGATGTCCCACGCAATCCGTTCGCGATGGTGAGCCCGCAGCCACGATCGTGCTTGCTGAGGACGCGACTGTTGCGGCCCGGTACGCCGCCGGAGAGCTGCAGTACCATGTGCAGAAGATCACCGGCGCGCAACTTCCGGTGGTGACGGACAACATGCCCGTGGACGGCCCCCGGATCCTGCTCGGGCAGAGCAAGGCCACGCGGGCCGCCCGAGTGCGGCGGTTGTTCAAGCCCCAGGAGTACGTCATCCAGTTCCTGCCGGACGCCGTGGCGCTGGTGGGCCGCGATGCCAAGGGGAAGTTCGGCGGAGCGCTCGTCTTCAATGGCAAGACCACCGTCGTCACAGCCGCCGAGTGCGCCTTCAATGACCAGGTTGGCTCCCTTGAGGCGTGGTTCTTCATGCCTGCCGAGAAGCCGGCCCGACACGGGACGATTCTTCGCTTGGACGGCGATGGGCCCTGGACCTACCACATCATCCAGCGCGACGCGAACAGCGACACCATCTCCTACACGACATACGACGGCGAGAAGACCCACTGGGTCGGCAAGGGTGGCGTCACGCCAGGATGGCATCACGTTCTCGGCACGTACGACGCCGCCACCGGCAAGCAGGAGCTGTTCATCGACGGTATCTGCGTCGGCCGAGTATATCAAGACGACCTGCAAGGGCGTGCCCCTGGGGATCGGTGGAATCGCGGGAGGGACCTCCACCGTCGGCAATCCCTTCAACGGAACGATTGACGAGGTGCGGATCTCCAGGGTCGTGCGAGACCCGAAGGGTAGCGCCGGCGCCCCCTACACCGTGGACGCAGAGACCGTGTGCTTATTCCACTTCGACGAGACCGAGGGCGCCCCGCGGGACGCCGTCTCCGGCGCCCTGTGGAAGACGCTCCCAGGGCTGTTCGATGAGCCGGGCGAACTGGGGATCTGCTGTCCGAGGACGGACACGCTGACGGTCTCCTATCCGGTTGGTGATGGGCCGACGGTTCGGCGCGCGCCGTCCATGGAGCACCGGTGGATCACGCCGACGCCGCTGTACTCCCCCGGGCCACCCGAGCGCGTCCCCGCGAGAGATGTGGCGCAATGGAAGCTGCGTATGCGCATCGGCGGGGAGCCTCTGTGGATCTGCCACTCATTCCAGGGCTACTACGACCGTTTCCTCAAGGACCACCCGGACTGGTTCGCGCAGGGCTACGACGGCCGGCCGCCGCAAATGTGCTACACGAACCCAGAGTTCATCCAGCAGGTCGTCCAGGATGCCCGGGACTACTTCGACGGCAAGGGCGCTCAGCCGGGCGCGACCGCGATGGGTGACTACTTCGGTCTCGTGCCCATGGACAACGGCAGTTGGTGCAAGTGTGAGCGCTGCCAGGCCGAGATGAACCAGGCCGAGATGAAGAACCAGCAGTTCAACAACGGCAAGGCGAGTGACTACATCTTCGGGTTCGTGAACAAGGTGGCGCGGGAAGTGGGGAAGACGCACCCGGACAAGTGGATCGGGGCCCTCGCGTACTCCGACTACGCGTACTACCCCGAGACCGTCGAT
>JALGSS010000613.1 GCA_029821745.1 Candidatus Zipacnadia bacterium | reverse complement strand
GGACCATGGGCCGCACGCTGGCCCAGATGGCAAGCAAGGTCATCGAGACCCTCGAATTCAGCGACGAAGCGCCTGTGGACTTCGCGGTTCGTCGACTCCCGATTCCCTTACGCGAACTGACCGGCGACGAACTGCAGTGGGCGCGAGGGCTTCTCGACGCCAACCCGCAGCCCCTCTGGACGGACGACTCTTGCACGGCCGTTGACCTCGACTGGATGGTTGCCGCCAGCATCTGGAGCGTGCACCTGATGCGCCGGCGGTCGGAGACCCTCGATTACGAGGTGCAGGTGATCCGAATCGGGGACTGCGCCATCGTCGGCCTGCCGGGGGAACCTTTCGTCGAGTGCGGGCTGCAGATCAAGATCGCGTCGCCAACGTTCCCGACCTACATCGCCCACTGCACCACGCAGTATGTCGTACATCGCCCACTGCACCACGCAGTATGTCGGTTACATCCCCACGCCGGACTCCCTGCAGCGCGGGGGCCATGAGGTTAGCACGCGCTATTGGGCGAAGCTGGCGCCGGAGGCTTTCGACATGATCGTCGATGGCGCGACCGGTCTGCTTAACGAGGTCTTCGCCGAACCGGATGCGGGTGACGCCCCGGCCTGAGGGCCGTGGCTGTCAGACTGGCTCCTCTGCCCTCAAGCACGCAGAGGGCCGGCCTCGCCTAATCGCGAAGCCGGCCCTCCTCGTCCCTCAGGGCTGTCCTCCCTGGCCTACAGCCCCAGCAGCGCCGTGGCGTTCTCAAAGGCGATCTTGTCGAAGACTTCCTGGCTGATCTTGCCGTCGGCGAGGGCCTGCTTCATATACCCCGGCTGCGGAAGCTCCTGGCCGTCGACGCAGATGTCGGTGCCGAACAGCAGACGATCCTGGAACTCGTTGAGCATCCAGAAACCGAACTCGGGGTCGCGCGCGAAGGCGTTGTATCCGCTACCCGCCGAGAAGTCGCCCCACAGGTTGTCATAGGTGCGAAACAGCTCGATGAGACGCCCGCCCTCATGCACGGGACCCTTCGGGTAGCCCATCCACTCGTCCTCGCTCACCTTGCCGTCGACCGCCGACCAGAAGGCCATCGAGTGCCCGATGAACTGCAGCTTCGGGAACATCTTCAGGACCTTCTCCAGCTTCGGCAGCCCGATCTGGTCCACCACACCGTACATGCCGCGGTCGGCGCTCGCCACGTGGAACAGCAATGGCAGCCCGGCCTTCTCGATATGCCCCAGCATATTCAGCATCCGGTCGTCATCCCACCAGACGTTCGCGCACATCTCCCCCACGCCCTTGCAGCCGAGGGCCTTATAGTGCTCCAGCACGGGCGCATAGTCCACGTTCGCGCTATTGTAGTGATGCCGGGGGTCGAGATTGCAGAACGGGATGATCCGGTCGGGGTACTTAGCGGCGACATCCAGAGCGTTCTCAGTGCTCTGGATGATCGTGGTCAGCTCATGGTGGACCATCGGCAGCACGACGGCCCTGTCAATCTCGTGCTCATCCAGCATCGCGATGAGCTGTTCGGGACTGGTCCAGCGGCTGATCTGAGCCTGACGCGGATCGTTGAACATGATCGTATGGGTGTGGATGTCGATAAACACCGGTTTCATCTCCTGAGGCTTGTTGGTGTGCGTCCATGGCTGGTCTGTTGCCGTGCAGCCGGCACGTCTCGGATCCCCTCGCCGAATACGCGAGGCGTTAGTAGCTCACATCTATCCACTGCGCCTCGTCCATCGCCTTGTAGGCCGCGTCCATGAGCACGTTCACGACCCACCCGTCATGGAAGGTCTCGCGAGGTGTCTCCCCGGTGCGGATGCAGTCCACAAAGTGTCTCATCTCTGCCTGGTAGCCGTAGGTGAAGGCCTCTTCCGGTAGCGGGAAGGTCCAGCCTGTCTCGGCTTCCGCCTTCTCGACGAGATACCCGGCGCCGTGCAGTGAGAACGTATCAATGGGCGTGGATCGCGTCACGTCGGTGAAGATGCAGCCATCGGTGCCGTGGACCTCGTTGCGCAAGTCCAGGCCACCCCGGGCCGACCAGGACAGCTCCGCATGAGCCACGCGACCGTTCTCGAACTCCATGATCATGATCGCGTTGTCCTCGGCCGAGGTCTTGTCCGGATGGCTCAGGGTCCCTCCCCACGCGATGACCCGAGTGATCTTCACGTCCTTGCCGAAGAAGTAGCGCGCGGCCTCAATGCAGTGGCAGCCCATGTCATTGAGCGCGCCGCCGCCCGAGAGTTCAGGGTTCCAGAAATGCTCCGCGTGTGGGCCACCATGGGCTTCCCGCGAGCGCACCCATAGCACCTCGCCGATAGCTCCCGCCTCAATCTGCTCCCGCGCTTTCACAACTGCGGGCGCGAAGACCTCGGTCTCGGCGTACCCGTTGAAGACGCCCGCCTTCTCGACCGCATCCAGCATCCGCTGGGCCTCGTCCGCGTGGCGGCCCAGCGGCTTCGTGCAGACCATCGCCTTGCCCGCCTCGGCGAGTCGGATCGCCACTTCCTCGTGCACGAAGTTGGGCAGCGCGATGAGGTACAGGTCTAGATCGTCACGGTCGACCATAGCCTGCAGGTCGTCGGTGAACTCAGGAACGCTCCACTTCGCAGCGAGGTCCGCGGCCCGTTCCTTGCTGCGCGAGTAGTTCACCACCACCTGCTGGTGATTCACATTGTCCAGCCCCTGCATATAGAAGTCGGCGACGAAACCGGAGCCGAGGAGGCCTATTCTCACGGTGTCAGTGGCCATCATGATCTCTCCCTTGACCGGCGAGCCAGGCAGGTATTCGCACGAACCTTCGCATAAGTTCGCCGGACCTCTGCGAATACCTGCGCGGGATATGGGCTTGCCGAGGTCCGGTGGCGGACAGGAGAAACGAGGCGCGGGGTGAAATGACTGCGGGCTGACTGTTTGGGCGCGGGCCAAGGGCAGGTCGCTGTTGGGGCGCCAACAAGGGTTGCGTTGAGACACCCGCTTCGTTAGCTGCGGGGTGATCACGTCGTACAGTGATCGGGGCCCCGCAGGGCCGGTTGCTAGGCTGAGCGCGTCTGTGGGCCCCGCCGATTGTGCGACATCGGCACCCCACGGCTAGTTCGCGGCCTTCAACACAACCAACCCACGAGACTGGAGGGTGCGATGTTTTTCATCGAGGCGTCGGGAAGCTGGTATGACATCGGCTACAAGACGGGACAAGCCACGCGATACGCGGTGGCCTCCGCCGTGGACTTCCTCGCCAAGCAGTTCCGCCACTGGGATGACGCCCGGTTCCAGCGGGCACGGGACCGGCACATGGCCTGTACTGAGCGACATTGCCCGGAGATGGTCGAGGAGGTGGCCGGACTCGCCGACGGCGTCGGGATTCCCTTCGCCCTCATGTACCTGACCAGCTTCTACGCCTCCATGCGGGCGGGACACGAGGGCTGCTCCAATATCATCCTGAGAGACACCCCCGCCGGGCCGCTTCTGGCGAAAACCAATGACCTGCCCGTGAGCGACGGCAAGCACAGCGCGGTCCGTCTCCTGCGCCCCACGGATGGTCCCGCGATGCTGACGCTGAACTGGGTCGGCACGGTCTGGGCGGGCACCGGTGTCACCGAGGCAGGCCTGGCGATGGGCGGCTCGAGTTGCTCGGCCCAGGTCCCCGAGCCTGACGAGACCATGAACCCCCACGCGTTGGGTGGCTACATCCTGCGCAACGCGGAGTCCGTGGACGACGCGATCCGCCTGCTGGCCGATCTCAATTCTTCCGCCTGGGGCGCGAACTGGGCGCTGGTGGACAAGATGGGCAACGCGGCCGTCGTGGAGAAAGCTGGGACACTGCAGGGCGTCCGGCGTCCCGACGGTGACCGCCTGTGGTGCACGAACCATGCCCTCACCGAGGAGTTGTC
>JALGSS010000035.1 GCA_029821745.1 Candidatus Zipacnadia bacterium | reverse complement strand
GATCGGTCGCGCCCGTACCCGCTCTCATAGACGCCCGAGACGTAGTCGAAGCCATCATTGCTGACCCACGGGTTGCCGAGGGGCTCGAAGGGCGGCCTGAGCACCCACGTGTCGCGCGCTCTGCGCCGGTTCTGATCCTGCCCGTCTATACGCGTGGTGTTGTGCCCGCGCGTCGAGAGCACATACCGCCGCCACCGAGACTTGTCATACATGTAGCTGCCGCCCTCGACGATCCACCAGCGCCCGTAGGCCTGCATGGTGAAGGTCAGCTTGTCCTCGTGCTGATGCCCGGAGCCGAAGGGCCCCGCGTCGAAGAACAGGAACCGCGCATCCGGCTGCCAGTCGCTGCGCATGATGTAGTGGCCGGAGTAGTCGAAGGCGTACGAGGTCTGCGCCGGTTCCTCGCCCTCAGCGCGGTTGCTGATGATCCACTGGAAATCCGTGCGATGAGGGAAGTACTCGAAGCCCTTGGGCAAAATCGACGCGGCCCGGGAGTTGCCCGAATCATTGAGGCCGGGGACGAGACCGTCCGGCCCGGTGGCGTAGAGCACATAGTTGTACATGCGCTCGATCAGCGACTTGTAGTCTTCGGGTATCTCATCGCCGCGCCCGTTGAGCAGCGCCAGGTCGTAGATGTTGCAGTAGTTGCGCAGCACCCACATCCCGTACCCCAGGGCAAGCTCATTTTCAATGCCGTCCGGGTATATCTCCTCGGCCATCTGCGTATACAGCCGATCTATCCCGGTCTCGCGCCACGCGTCAGCTTCCGTCATCTCCGGCAGAAGCGTGCCGACGATTGTGAGCGCCTTTGACTCCGCCGTGAGCCAGTTCCCCCGGCTGGGCCATTTCCGCAGATGCCGGGCATGCTCCACCAGGGACTTCAGCACCGCACACAACGAATCCGCGTCCCAGGCCTTTGCGTCGGCGGTCTTCCAGATCGCCTTGATCCACGTGTCTCCCGCACGCACCGCCGTGTTGAGGGTCTCCCACGCGAAGTGGTACGGGCTGTTGCCGCTTGAGTACACGAGAAGCGGCGCCTGGTCGATCCACCCCAACATCATGTCACGAATCTCGGCCGCGTACTTGTCCTCGAGCGTGTCTTCGTAGGCGTCCGCCAGGTACGCGAAGAAGAAATGCCGGTTCAGCGCCGCATTCCACTCAATCGTCGCCGATTCTCCCTCATCGCGCTGGTTGGAGCTCCAGTCGATGTCCTCCCCCAGCTCATAGCGCCCGCGGTCGAAGTTGTAGATGTGCTGGATGGTTTCGTCGGCGCGAGAGGTGCTGGGGCGCTTCTCGGGGACCGGCGGGCGCTCCCACCAGTTCTCGAACCACTTCACGTCACGCCTGGCGAGGAAGTACTCCCGGAACGCCGTTTTCGCCGCGGTATAGTCCTCAGCGTCGACCGCCGCCTTCACCGCTTCAAGTCCCGGGCGGCTCAGGTCCATGGCACCGAAGAACTCGGCGTCGGTCAGGCGCTGGCCCTCGGTCGCGAGAGTGATCACGCGGATGTCGTCGAGGATGAGAGCGTCGTCTGGTGAGGGTTCCGAGCGCTGGTCCCACGAGCAATGAAGCTGGAAGCGCCCAATCTTATGCCACCCAATCGCCTGCCGGACCTTCCCGAAGGCCTCGAAGGGTATCGTGAGCTGCTTCCAGCCCTCCCAGTCCACCCGCGAGCCGATAGAGAAGTAGTCGGGGCCCTCGTGCTCCGGGTTCTCCGAGGAGATGATGATCCAGAACTTGGAGCCGGTCGCCTTCGCGCTGTGCATCCAAAGCTGCAGGCAGTTGCCCACGGTCCAGTCCTCGGGCACCGCGGTGGTTGATATTCCCCGGGAATTCGAGGGTACCCAGCGGATCGCTCCGCCGCCCTCTTTCACGAGCGTTGTCTCCAGTTCAGCGCCTTGCCATTCGGCGGCATCCTCACAGCTATTCACTTTCAGGAACTCCTCGGCAGCCAGCCCCAACGGCAACAGCATCGCGATCGTGCAGACCAGCCAATCCAACTGCATCGCAATTCCTCCTGATGTGGCCTCAACGGCGCATGTTCAGCACGCAAGACGTAACCAGAACTTCCACCAGGGATCCCTGGGTTTCTCCCATATAGTTCGAGCGCAGGACCCGCGATGCCTCCATCGCGCGGGCGCAGTTCAGCGCGCAGTGCGAACAAGCGACAACTGAGCCGGCGCCCTGGTTGTCCTTCGTGGAGGAGAGGCGCGGACATCAGGAGAATAGCACTGAGCAGCGGCGGGCTCGCGCGCCGCTGCGGGCACAACGCACCGCGAAGGGATATGATATGTGGAGTTACAGACAGCCGACGCAGATCGTGTTCGGACTGGGCGTCCGGGAGGCCCTGCCGGAGCACGTGGCCGCTCTGGGCAGCAGTCCCGTCATCGTCACGGACCGGGTTCTGGCCACACTGCCGGTCATTGACGAGATCACGGGAACGTTGGGAGATGACGTGCCGATCTTCTCCGACATCGACCCGAACCCAACCGTCGGTTCCGTGGATGCCCTGACTGACCTCATCCGGGACATTGGGATTGACGTGGTGGTGGCTGTGGGCGGCGGGAGCTCCCTGGACTGCGCCAAGGCTGCGTCGTCCGTTGCAGTTCAGGGCGGGCCCGTGCGGCGCTACCACTCGGGCGGCGCGACCCTCGACATGCGCCATCTGCCCCTGATCGCCATGCCCACCACTGCCGGCACCGGGAGCGAGGTGACGCCGATCTCAGTCCTGGGCGACCCGGAGAAGGACTTCAAGGCTCCCCTTGTTCATGACAGTTTCTTCCCCGCCATCGCGCTCGTGGACCCCGAACTCACGGTCAGCATGCCGCGCAGCGTGACGGCCTCCACCGGCCTGGACGCTCTCGCCCACGCCATCGAGGGCTACTGGTCCAAGAACCACCAACCGATCTGCGACAGCTTCGCCCTGCAGGCGGTCGAACTCGTCTTCCAGCACCTGCCCAAGGCCCTGGAAGATAGCTCCGACATGGCCGCGCGCGAGGGAATGTCCCTGGCCGCCTTGCTGGGAGGCCTGGCCTTCCAGGCCCCGAGCAACGCTGCGGTCCACGCCTGCTCATTCCCGCTGTCCAACGACTACCATCTGGCCCACGGAGCCGCCTGCGCAATGACCCTGGACCACTTCATCCGGTTCAACGGCGCCGCGATGGGTGAGCGAGGTCCGGCACTGGCTGAGGCCGCCGGCTGCGCGGATATGACAGAGTTGGCTGATGCCGTGGCCGCCCTGAAAGCCGCCTCCGGCCTGCCCACCACGCTGTCCGAGATTGGGGTGAGCGAGGGTGACCTGTCGGCCCTCGTCGAGGCCAGCTTCCACCCGCTGATGCAGAACAACCCACGGTCCGTGACGCCTGCGGATCTTGAGACCATGTACCGCGAAATGCTCTGAGAGGAGACTGTGATGCCGGAGCCATTCGACAAGCAGCAATTCGACGATCTCGCAGGGGAATTCAGATACGTCATCACCGACATGATCTGTCGCTCGGGGTCCGGCCACCTTGGTGGCTCCCTGAGTCTCGTCGAGATCATCATCAGCCTGTACTGGCGTATCATGAATGTTGACCCCGAAAGCCCCAAGTGGGAGGACAGAGACCGCCTCGTCCTCTCCAAAGGTCATGCAGGGCCCGTCCTCTATGTGGCCCTGGCCTACAAGGGGTTCTTCCCGCGGGAGGAGTTGTGCACCCTCAACGACGACGACACGTGCCTGCCAAGCCATGCCGACCGGCTGCGCACTACTGGGATCGACATGACCGCCGGCTCTCTGGGACAAGGGCTTTCCGCGGCCTGCGGCATCGCCATGTCCGGCCGGATCGACAAGAAATCCCATGACGTCTACTGCATCATCGGCGACGGCGAGAGCGACGAGGGCCAGGTCTGGGAGGCGGCGATGTTCGCAGGGCACAACAAGCTCGACAATCTCATCGCCATCTGCGACTACAACAAGCTGCAGATCGACGGCTTCACCGATGAGGTCGTCACGCTGGAACCCCTCGCGGACAAATGGCGGGCCTTCAACTGGCATGTCCTCGAGATGGACGGCCATGACTGGGACGACATCCACGACACGATCAACAAGGCTAAGCGCATCAACGGCAAGCCGACGATGATCATCGCCCACACCGTCAAGGCTCGCGACTGCCGGCCGGTGGAGAACAAGCCGGAGAGCCACAACATCAAGATTCCCGACGAAGCCTCCTACGAGCAGTTCATGTCGGGACTTCGGGGCCGCGAATACTGTCTCCCGTACGATGAAAGCGAGGCCTGAACATGGCCGGCAATCTCCACGAAACCGAAATGCGGTTCGTGTACGGCAAAACACTCGTCGAACTGGCCGCCGAGGACCCGCGGATCGTGGTCCTGGAGGCCGACCTGGGTAAGGCCTCGGGCACCATTCCCGTATACTCCACGGTCCACCCCGATCGGTTCATCGATACCGGTGTCGCGGAAGCAAACATGATCGGCATCGCGGCTGGTCTCGCGGCCGACGGCAAGATACCTTTCTGTGCCAGCTTCACGCCCTTCGCATCCCGCCGGGTGTACGACCAGATCACGATCTCGGTGGCCTACGCCGACTGCAACGTCAAGATCGTCGGCACGGCGCCCGGGATCACAACCGGCGCCAACGGGGGCACCCACATGTGCTTCCAGGACCTGGCGATCATGCGTGTCATGCCCAACATGACGGTTCTCTCCCCCTGCGACTGCTACGAACTCCGCGCCTGCCTGCGGTGGATGGCCCAGCACACGGGCCCGGTGTACCTGCAGATGATCCGAATGCTGCAACCGAAAGTCTTCGACGACGACTACGAGTTCCGGCCGGGGAAGATGGTCAAGATGCGCGATGGGGCCGACGCGACTCTCGTCAGCACCGGATACATGACCCCCTTCGCGCTCCAGGCCGTCGGGGAACTCGCGGAAGAGGGCGTCACCGTCGACCTGCTGCACTGCCCCAGCGTCAAACCCTTCGACGTCGAGGGACTGGTCGAATCCGCTGCGAAGACCGGCTGGGTGGTGACTGTGGAGAACCAAAGCACCATCGGCGGGCTCGGCGGCGCGGCGTGCGAGACGCTCTCCGAGCATCTGCCCACACGGGTCAAGCGCCTGGGGGTCAATGACCAGTTCGGCGAGGTCGCGACTGAGGAGTACCTGTTCAACAAGCACGGGTTCGGCGTTGAGCACATCAAGCAGGCCTGCAGAGAGAAAGGGTAGTGACAGACACTATGCGCGTAGTCATCGGCTCAGTGGTCAAGGGCTTTCAACTGAAGAGCGCCGTGAAGCAGTGGCTGGAGGACAACGGATACGACGTCATCGACGTGGGCTGCGAGGACATGTCGGTCTTCGCCAAGTTCCCGTCCGTCGCCCAGCGTGCCGTTCGAGTCCTGCAGCAAGGCGAGGCGGACTTCGGAGTGCTTTGCTGCGGTAGCGGCACCGGAATGGCCCTCGCCTCCGGCAAGTTCGATGGCATCAGCGCGGTATCGTGCGAATCGCCCCTCGCCGCCGAATTCAGCCGCTGTGTCAACGACGCGAACATCCTGTGCATGGGCGAGAGTCTCGTCGCTCCGGACACAGGCTGCCGGATGACCGAAGTCTTCCTGGCCACGCAGTTCCAGGATGCCCCTCAGATTCCCCAAAAGGTGCGCGATTTCTGGGCGGAAGCTCGAGACGAGATCATGGCCCGGGGCGGGGCAGCATCGGAGCGCGACGTAGAGACGATGGCGTAGTTAGAGACGGTCGGACGGCAACTGCGTCGCGGGCAAGCCCGCTCCCACGGGTCAGCCGATGCCATGCACCACCCGCAAGGTGGGCGGCTCGCGAAGTCACATGGAAGGGTGCCACTGCCGTTGTAGCCGCAGGTCTTCAGCCTGCGGCCGTTGCCAACTTCACCTCCCCCCCGGCCCCGGAGACCCAGTAGGTGCTGGGTCTCTACTGGAGGAATGGGGAGAACGGCATGGGCGGCTCGCGAAGCCCAATGACCGGGTGCCACTGCCGTTGTAGCCGCAGGTCTTCAGCCTGCGGCCGTTGCCAACTTCACCTACCCCCGGCCCCGGAGACCCAGCAGGCGCTGGATCTCTACTGGCGAGGAATGGGGAGAACGGCATGGGCGGTCCGCGAAGCCCAATGACCGGGTGCCACTGGTCCCGCACCGCGGGACCAGTGTGTCGTTCACGCGCCCACAGGACGCTTGGCGTCGCAGCCGGGCACTTCGGTGCCCGGCGATATCCTGCATACGGAAGGGCAAGAACCTGAGCCCCTGCGCTCAGTTAGGCTGCCCCATTTTCTCGCGCTCGGCCTGCTGGGGTGAGGGCGCCCAGTCGCCCTTCAGGATCGGGTCATTCGTCTCTTGCAGCCAGTCATCAACCTGCCCGCGCAGGTCGGCCATGATGTCCGCGTAGCCCGGATCCTGCGCGACGTCATTCATCTCAAGCGGATCGGCCGCGAGGTCATAGAGCTGCTCGGCCGGCCGCGGGCTCCCGTAGTACTCGTCCCGCATCTCCGCTCCCGCAGGACCATCCCAGACATCCAGCGGCAAGTACACGAGCGGGCGCTCGCCGAAGTTGCGGATGTACTTGTGCGTGTTCGTACGGATGCAGCGCATCGGGTTGTACCGGTCGTGCCAGGTCATCTCGCAGAAGATGCTGTCGCGAGGCGTGTAGCCAGAGCCGTCGATGAGCCCCAGGAAGCTGCGCCCGTCGATCCCCGTGGGTTCCGGCTGATCAACGAACTGCATCAGCGTCGGCATCAGGTCACAGTTGGCGAGCAACTCGTCCCGCCGCGCGCCACCCTCAACGTGCCCCGGCATGTGCATTGCCAGCGCCGTCTTCGTTCCCGGGTCGTAGCAGGTGCCCTTCGCCCGCGGCATCGCCGTCCCGTGGTCTGTGGTGAAAATGAGCAGCGTGTTCTCGTCCAGTCCCGTCTCCTTGAGCGTCTCACGCACCTTCCCCACCCACTCATCCAACGTCCAGACCATGCCGTTCAGCCCCGCCGTATCCTCGCGGATTCCGGGCTTGTCGGGCAGCCAGTGCTGGACCTGCAGCGTCTCCGGATCGTCTCGCGGGTAGCCCTCCATGTCGAAGGGCCGGTGGGGCTCGAAGGTTCCCATGCAGGCAAACCAGGGAGAGTCTGCTCCCGTCTTCGCTGTGTCCTCGAGGAACGCGCACGTCGCAGGCCCCGCCTGATCTGCCCGGTTCCCACGCACATGCGTATGATAGCCCAGCCGCCGCGGGTCGCCCGTTGTCTCGTGCTGCACTCCGAACAGGTGCGTCGTGTATCCCGCCTCCTGCAGGCGCATCTGTAGGGTCTGTTCGCCCTCGTTGTAGCTCCAGCCGATGTGCGCAAGTCCTACGAGGCCGTTGCTGTGAGGGTACTTGCCCGTGAAGATGCTGCCCCGGCTCGGCGAGCATTGCGCCGCCGAGCAGTGGTAGTTCGTGAAGTACACGCCATCATGGGCAATGGCGTCGATGTTCGGGGTCTCCACGCCTGCGCCGTAGATCCCGCAGTGTTGCCCGATGTCGTGGCAGATGATCATCAGGATGTTGGGTTGGCTCCGGGCCATCAGGGACCGCCTCCTTCAAAGTGCAGGTTACTTCCGCGTAAGCCTTCGGCCAACCTCTTGCACAAATCACGGGCTGGGCGAATCGGGACGCCACCGGCGTACGAGGCCGGTGGCGGTCTTAACACGGGACGTTGAGCGTCCGAGTGCTACAGGAACACGAAGGCTCCCCGGGCTCCGGCAGATTTGGCGTTCTCCAGCGCCGTGGCCGCCTGCCTGAACAACTCGTCACGGTCCGCGCCTTCGAACGCCCACCCGCTCACACCCGTACCGCACTCCAGGCTATCCGACAGGTCCGGGTGCTCTCGCAGATGGTCGGTGAGCCGCGAGATCGCGATGAAAGCACTGCGCTGGTTCGTCATCGGCAGTAGCAGGGCGAAGCGACCATCGGGCAGTCGTGACGCGGAGTCCGACGCCCGTAGCGTATCCCGCAGGACTTCACCCACAGCCCGCAACTCCTTGTCTGTCAGCGCCCCCGTGGTGCGCCCCGGGCTCATCCGCATCTCCATCATGACCAACGAGAATTCCACGGGGTACACCTGGGCACGTTCGACCTCCACGTCGACTCGAATCTGCAGCTCGTCGGGGGTCCACAGACCAGTGAGAGGGTCGAGCAACATCAGCGAGCGTTCCTTCTGGAGAGTCAGAATGACATAGGGCATGGCGGACGTCAGAATGCCCTCCACCACTTCTCGGCTGCACTCGCGCACGGACCGAGGGCACGCGAGGGTGGCCCGCAAGACCCCATAGCACTTGCCGGCGGCCATCAAGGGCACCTGGTGGTACCGCGACATCGCCACGCGAGCGGGGCTCTCGGTTGGTTTGAGCCACCGGGCCACGAAGCTGCGGGCCAGGCTTCGGCTCGACCCGACGTTCTCCCCCGACAGGCCGTCTTCCATGTGCTCAATGATGGCCTGAATCTCGCTGTCCGGCACTGGGCGATCTCCCACGACATATGTCGCGGGAGATGGGTGAACAGACCCAGCCATCCACAGCCAGTCGGCCCCCGGCGAGATGGCCTGTTGGCACATCTCCAGCACGTCTAGGGTGCTGGTGGCGTTGGGAAGAGCCTCGTCGAGGGAGACGGGATCGGTCACTGTCCCCACCTTAGTGAAGGGCGGCGACAGGTGCGTACCAGGCATACGCAAACACCTCGGTCAGTGCGATGAGTGCGGACCGCGAGTAGTATCGGCCCCAGCAAGACGCCCCTTGACGCCCACCCTCACGCGTTTGCAGATACGTTACGACGCCGGTTGGCTGAGGACCCGGAATCGTCGCGTCAGCCCGCATGACCGCGGGTATTGACGTTTCCCACGGAATGATGCACTCTATTCAGTGTGAGATGTACACCATATCTGACCCGACTCCTGGAGGCGTTGCGGTTCAGTGGCCGAGGAAACCGTCATCTGCACGGAGTGCGGCAAGGAAGTCTCCGCCTCGGGCGACACTTGCGAGGAGTGTGGCGCGCGCAGTTTCAGGGGTCGACCCGCTGGGACGAGACCACGCGACGACCAGCAGCCTTCCGCACCCGTGTCGGCGCTGACCGACACGCTTGGCTCAGGCCCCGCCGCTCCGCGCACGGAGACCCAACACGGAACCCGCAGGCGCGGCAACAAGCGAGATCGCCGAGCGGCTAAGTCCAGTGGAGCCACCGCGAGCCCCAACGCCCGCCGAGGACGTTCGGTCCGCCGATCGTCCTCCTCGGCACAGCAGTCCGTCTTCAAGGACCGCGACGATGCCGCCGACGTCGGTGAGCGCCGTCTCTCCCGCCGAAGGGTCTATCACTACGAGCGCACGAGCCGCAAGAAGTTCGCCTACGGCGCCGAACTGCGCGCCGTGATTCTGGTCATCGCTTTCGGTCTGCTGCTCTTGCTCATGTGTCGTGCACAGAACGTCCAGGGGTGCGAACTGCAGCCCTGGACGGTCGTCGTTCCACAAGGGGGGACCCAGGCGGACCTTCTTGCCTGCCCCCTTTTGTGTCGGTACCCTCCCAGGCATTCCGGCGTCAACTTGATGCTGTTCCACACTGCAGGAGGTAGTCTCCATGATCAAGTCAATCAGCTACTGGTCGTTCCCCGACGAGATGAGTGTCGAAGACAGGATGCGCGCAGCGAAGAGGCTGGGCTACGAGGCGATCGAGCTGACCCTTGAGGCGGACGGTGAGATCTGCCCCGACACGCCGGCCGACGACATCAAGCGCTTCAAAGCACTGGCAGAGGAGATCGGTCTTCAGACCCCGACTTTCGCCACGGGTCTCGGCTGGTCGGCTCCGGCTGTGGGTGTGGATGACGCGGCGGGCGCAGCGGGTCTGGCGGTCACCAGCAAGCAGCTCGAGTTCGCCCAGATACTCGGCGCATCCACGATCCTCGTGGTGCCCTGCACCGTTAGCCCCGACCTCGAGTACGATGTCGCCTATGATCGCACTATCGAAGTGTTCTCCGGCCCCATCGCCGACGAAGCAGCGGATCGTGGCGTCTTCATCGGTCTCGAGAACGTCTGGAACAAGTTCCTTCTCAGCCCTATCGAGTTCCGCGGGCTGCTCGATGAGATCAACAAGCCATTCGTCGGCGCGTATTTCGACGTGGGCAATGTCCTCGTCTCCGGTTACCCCGAGCAGTGGATCCGGATTCTCGGCGAGAGGATCAAGGCAGTTCACATCAAGGACTTCAACACCGATATCGGCAATATCACAGGCTTCTGTGACCTGCTCGAGGGCGACGTCGCGTGGGACCTAGTCATGGCAGCGTTCAAGGCGATCGGCTATGACGGCCCCGTGACCGCCGAGATGATGCCGCCATACACGTACTTCCCGCTCCGGCTCGTCGAGGCCACAGGCAACTCGATGGATGAGATACTGAAGCTGTAGAGCGTCACCGAAATGCGTCACAGCCCGGCGCTGGTGTGTTTCAACGCTCCCGGCGCCGGGCGAGACCACCCACTCGCCGGCGACGATGCTCCGAAGGGCTTTCACCGCACCAAACACGCAACCCATTCCCAGGGGGTCAGTTCCATGGCCAAGTTCGAATACCATGTGATAAAGACTGCTCGGGGCGGCCAGCTTGGCAACCTTAACGAGCGCATCCAGGCGCTCGTCGATGAAGGCTGGGACCCGATCATGATGTCCGGCGACGAGGGACTGAACATAATGCTGCGACGCCCTGTCCCCCAGCCTGCTCAGCAGCCCCAGGCCCAGCAGGCCCAACGACCCGCGCAGCCCCAGCAAGCTCAGCGACCAGCGACCCCGCGGCCGCCGCAATAGCCATCGCGCGCACGGCTAACATGCCGCCGGTCGACTGAGACTACCGAAGGGCACGCGCCACAGGTGCGCCAGTCCTGCAGAGCGCGTGAGAACCATACGATGAGCGTGCGCAGACGCCCTACTGGCGACAGGCACGCGGTGGCCGTTGACTGCGCGAGTTGGGGACGCATCTGCTGGAATCTGGACGGAGGAGAGGTCGTCATGCGGATCGCGGTAGCGGCTACCGACGTCGACTTGGACACGGCAGCCGTCACCAGGCTCGGAACCTGTGCCTACTTGCTTGTTGTGGACTCTGACACCATGACCTGCGAGGCGATCCCCAGGCCGGGCGTCTCTGGAGCCGGAGCCGGCGTCGCGACGGTCGCCCTCGCCGTGGACCGGGACGCACACGTCATTTTGACCAGATACGTCTCCCCGCGCATGGAGGCGACACTTCGAGAGAACGACGTCAACGTCGTGACCGGGGTTGAGGGAACCGTGCGCGAAGCCGTCGAGGAGTATGTGCGCACGGCATCCCCCGATGCGTCCGTGCGCCCCAGGCCCGTGATCGACGCTCTTGCAAGGTCCGGTCGCCAGTTCGCCGCGATGCTGCCCGTCCTGCTCGGCGTGATGCTGCTCGCGGGTCTGTTTAAGGTCTTCGTCTCCGCAGAGACTCTGAAGGCAGCATACTCGGGGACACCAGTGACCGATGCTCTCTCCGGAGCGTTTCTCGGTAGTATCATGGGGGGCAATGCGGTCAATAGCTACGTGATCGGCGAGGCCTTGCAGGATGCCGGAGTGAGCCTGTTCGCGGTGACGGCTATCCTGACCACTTGGGTCACGGTGGGACTGATCCAGCTTCCAGCGGAGATCTCGGCGTTCGGCAGTCGGTTTGCCGTAGCACGCAATGCGGTCGCATTCGCGCTCGCGGTGCCCCTGGCCCTGTTGACTGTGGTCCTGGTGAGGTGGCTGTCATGAGCCAGGCGGACCAGTCGGAGGCGAAACGCGACACAGACCGCAACTCCCTCTGGCGGAAGCTGGCCTTCCCGCTGGGTGTAGCAGTGCTGTACATCATCCTGTTCGCGATGATGCCCGAACGGACCATTCGTGCTTTGAGGGCGACCGCCACGATCTTGACCCAGGTGGCAGTGCCCCTCGGCATCGCCTTCGTCATCATGTTCGTGCTCAACATGTTCGTCAAGCCCGCGCATGTCACACGCTTGCTGGGAAAGGGCGCACGAGCCAAGGGCGTCGTCATCTCAGCCTTGGCCGGCATGGTCTCGACGGGACCAATCTACGCGTGGTACCCTCTTCTGAAGGACCTCCGCGAGAAGGGGGCCTCCGAGTTCCACGTTGCGAACTTCCTGTCTCACCGCGCGGTCAAGCCCTTCCTGCTTCCCGTGATGGTGCTCTATTTCGGATGGATGTTCACTTTGGTGTTCAACGTACTGATCGTAGCCGGGGCGCTTTTGACTGCGCTCGTAGTCAGCGGACTGACCAGGGACAGCGGCTCACACGCGAAGTCCGACTGATCTGGCGGGTGACACTGCTAAGTGCGCATCCGTCGCGCACACGCTCTGCATACCGCCACAGTCGCACGATCTTGGGCCTATGCCGTGAAGCCTCGGCACACCAACCTCCGCACGTAACCATACTGGCGCCGGCGTCGATGGCCGGGCCCCGCCATGTTCGAGGAGACGGTCTGAATTGTCTGAGTTCTCGATCGGCCTTATCAGTTGTGGAAACATGGGGAAGAGTCTCGCGCAGCAGGCTGTTACCATTGATGGCGCGCGCCTGGCTTGCTGCTGCGACATTGACGCGGACAAGGCGCAAGCCGCCGCGTCTCAATTCGAGTCTGACTTCTGCACAAGCAATGACGAGCTGTTCGCGCGCGACGACATCGACGGTGTCATCATCGCCGCGCCCAATTTCCTGCACAAGGACATCACTGTGGCTGCCTCGCAGGCGGGCAAGCACGTCCTCTGCGAGAAGCCGATGGCCTTGAGCAAGGCCGACTGCCAGGCTATGATCGACGCCACGAATGCCGCCGGCGTCAAGCTCATGATCGGCCAGGTGCTCCGCTACAACCCGCCGTACGTCTGGATCGACGAGCTCTTCAAATCCGGCGAGATGGGCGAGCCGTTCAGCATGCAGGTCACGCGCCAGGGCGGCGGCTGGACCGGCGGCACCTACGATGCCCCCTGGCGGCGCAAGAAGGAGACCTGTGGCGGGCCGCTGTATGAGATCAATCAGCATGAGATCGACTTCATGCGCTGCATCATGGGTAACGTCGCTTCGGTCGCTGCGCTCACGGGCAACTTCGTCAGCCAGGACGAGTTCGACTATGAAGACACCGCGACCGTCCTGATGGGCTTTGAGAGTGGCGGCCAGGGCTGCCTGCTCGGGGGGCATTCCGCCCTCCTCGGGCGCTACGACGGCAAGATCTACGCCACCAAGGGCACGCTGTATTTCAGCGCAGCCACCGGCCAAGTCGAATACGTCATCAAGGGCCAGGAAGCCAAGACGGTGCCCAACAGCGAGATCACCGGCTACGAGGCCGGCGTGCGCCGCGAGGTCCGCGAGTGGATGGAGGCCTGCCTGAACAACACAGAGCCCCCGATCCCAGGTGAAGAGGGCAGGGCGAACGTGGAGATAGCCGAGGCCGCGGACATCTCGGCACGCGAAGGCCGCATCGTTCAACTGCCGATGTAGACGTCGATGCGCATGCCCAGGGGACGGCCCTGGGGGACAATGGGAGCACAGCATGGACGAGAGCCAACTCAGAGACCTCCTCTCGGGGATCGCGAGCGGCAGCGTGGATGTTGAGGACGCGGTCGCGCAACTGCGTCATATGCCCTTCGAGGACCTGGACTACGCGAAGGTTGACCACCACCGCGCGCTGCGTACAGGCTTCCCCGAGGTCGTGTTCTGCGAGGGCAAGACCTCGGAGCAGATCATCGGCATCTTCCGCGCGATGGCGGATCGGGCGGCATCGGTGATCCTCGGCACGCGCGCGGACAAGGCCAAGTTCGAGGCCGTGCGCGAGGAGTTTCCCGAAGCCACATACAACGAGGCCGCCCGGGTGATCCAGATCGGGGCACCGACGAAGGACCCCGACATCGGCCCGTGCCTCGTCATCTCAGCGGGCACATCGGACATCCCCATCGCCGAGGAGGCCGCGCTGGTCGCCGAGGCGGTGGGATGCCCTGTCGGCAGACTGTTCGACGTTGGCGTCGCGGGTCTGCACCGCCTCCTGGACCATCACGGGCAGTTGAGGGATGCCGAGGTTATCATCGTCGTCGCGGGCATGGAGGGCGCGTTGGCCAGCGTCGTCGGCGGTCTCGTTTCCCAGCCGGTCATCGCCGTCCCGACCAGTGTGGGCTACGGGGCCAGCTTCGGGGGCGTCGCGGCCCTGCTCTCAATGCTCAATAGCTGCTCGAACGGCGTGGTTGTGGTCAACATCGACAACGGGTTCGGCGCGGGGTACTTCGCCGCGATGCTGTGCCGTCAGATCGCTGGAAAGTAGGTCATGCTGAAGAACGCGAAATAGCCGTGGGGTGCCGATGTCGCACAATCGGCGGGGCCCCGCGGACCCACTTGCTACGGAACGACGCGGATACCAGGTGGTCATGATGCGCAGGTTGCTTAGCACCCTTGCTCTCTGTTGCCTGATCGTGCCGGCCGGCGTGCTCGCGCAGGACACCCCTGAGTCGGAGCCCGAGCTGAAGCATGTCGTCGTCGAGGATTTCGAGAGCGGCATTGGCGACTGGTTCACCAACGACGACGAAGCCGCCGGAGAAGAGCCCTCCAAGAAGTGCGCCATCTACGCCGTCAGCGGGGCTGCGCCCGACTCCGGCGAGCAATGTGGGCGCATCGAGTTCCATCGCGCCCGCTCCGGATGGGCCAGTGTCTCACTGCCCGTGGAGGGCCGGACGTGGGCCGAAGAAGGATGCAGCACATTGTCCTTCTGGATCCGCGGCGACGGGTCGGGCGAGCCACTGCGCATCGTCCTGCGCTTGCAGACCACCAAACCCAAGCGCGACATCGCCTACTCCCAGGTCATCCGTGTCGAGGGTACAGACTGGGAGCGCTACAGCTTCCGTTCCTTCGGCTTCTCGGACACCGAGGGTAACATCCTCACTCCCGAGGATATCCAGCACATCAAGCTCCTGCAGTTCGCGAAGAACGGTGGCTGGGGCGACTTCCGCTTCCGCCTCGACCATATCGTGGTCGAGGCGGAGCCTGACGCGCTGCCCATACCCAAGCCCGTCGCTGAGACGCCGCGCAAGACCATCACCCTCGAGCCCGACTTCGCCAAGGCCGGCCCGTATGCGCTGGCGCAGATCGGCACCAATCTCGGAACGCCACCCACGATCGCCGACAACGAGGATGACGGAGCCATCTCGTGGGCATACGCTCTGCTGTCGGACCTTGCGCCCTGCGTTGTCCGCGTGGAGCTGGACGGCTACCTTGACCGCGAGGCAGGCACCTACGACCTGGATCTGCTGGACCAGCACCTGGAGTGGATCGCCCGGTGCGGCGCCAAGTCGCTCATCTGCCTCAACGTCCCGTCATCGCCCGAAGACACGCCGGAGACTAAGCAGCAGCGGTTCGCGGCCTTTGTTCAGGCAGTCACGACGGTCGTCGAGAAAGGCGCTGAGGCGGGAGCGTCCCGATATTACGAAGTGTTCGACGAGCCGCTTCTCTCGGACACCTTCGCGGACGTTGACCACGTCGTCAGGGCCTACAATAGCCTCACGAAGCTGATCCGCGGCAAGGACCCGAAGGCGCAAGTTGGCGGCCCAGGGTTCTCGTCCGCCTGGAGCGAACGCATCGAGGGATTCCTCAAGGGCGCCGACCATCTCGACTTCCTCTCCCTGCACTTCTACGGCACCCACAGCGCCATCACCGACAGCCAGGCGCTGTTCGAGGCCGCCTACAAGACGCGCGCCGGCGATCTGCCCCAGCAACTCTCCTTCCACAGTGTCTGCCGGCTCGTGAAGAAGCTGCGGGATGCGCCCGTGCCGGTGTTCATCACCGAGTTCGCCATGAACTCAGCCCAGGACGAGACCGGCGACTCCCGCGACGAGCGCACCAGCACCGCCTTCGGCGCCGCCTGGCTGGCCACCGCCGTCGCAAGCGGAACGCCTTTCGTCGACAAAATGCTCCACTACCAGCTCAAGCCCGGCGGCTGGGGCATCATGTCCCAGAGCGGATCACCTGAGGTCTCCTACTGGGCCGCCTGGCTCCTGAAGACGTACGCCCCGCGAGGCAGTGTCCGCCAGGGAGTCGAGCTGTGTGACGACCTCGCCGTCGCCGCCACGATCAAGACCCGCTCCGCGCACAACGTGATCGTTACATACGCGGGAATCGATCCCATCGAGATCCAGGTCAAACCAAAGAACGTCCCCCCGCTGAAGCAGGTCCGTGATCGGCGTATCTCCGATGGCGACGCGCAGTGGAAGGGCTCCGTGCTGGTCAAGGAAGGCGACCAGACGATCCTGATGGAGGGGCCGGGGGTAGTCGTCCTGCAGTACATCGTGGCCCCGAAGACAACGGAGTAGCGTCTCCGTGGGCTCGAGGTCAAGTCTGTCAGGCGGGTCGCCATACCGGTTGTGTTGAGGAACTCACTTCGGTAGCTGCGGGGTGGAGAAACCCGTGGCGGGTCTCAATGACCGGGGCCCCGCAGGGCCACAGAGCAGTTGCGAGGGCGCCCGTGGGGCCCCGTCGATTGTGCGGCATCGACACCCCACGGCTACCTGACCTTTCTCAACACGCCCTCCCCGGCGGCCCGCCTTTTCTCTGCCGCAGCGCTCGGCCTCTCAATCATCCCCCCACAAGGTCTCCACGTCGATCCGGCGAATGTCTTGATGGACAAAGCCGCACTCTGAGCTCAACAGGACATGCCTGGAAAAGCCGCACTCTGAGCTCAACAGGACATGCCTGGAGGCAACCGGACATGGAGTCGCTCCCCTACGCTCGCATACCTTCGGCAGGCGTGCTGTGCGTCGCGCTCATGGCGCTCACTTGCGCGTCCTGCATCGGCCAGATATCGGACAACATGCTCGAGAATCCATCCTTCGAGGACGGCTTCCTCGACAACGGCATCCCCATCGGCTGGGGACTGTACGGTGGGCAGGATGAAGGGCGACAGATCAAGCAAACCGACGTCGCTCACGACGGGGAGGTCGCCGTAATCCTCCACGACGACGATCCGGGTCAGGAGATCGGCATCACGCAGACAGTTCCCGCTGAGGGCGGCGAGTGCTACGAGGCCGGCGTGATGGTCCGTCAGATCCAGGGCGCATCCACGGCCGGCTCCTACCTGCAATTCCGCTACCTGCCGTCCAATGAGTTCAAGCAAGTCGGCCTGTCGGCCGCCGGCGCCGACGCGTACAACCGAGTCTCAGTCAAAGCCGTG